>JAKAGE010000037.1 GCA_021817655.1 bacterium | reverse complement strand
TGGAGCTCGCCGGCTATCCGTCGCATTACAACTATCTCCAGACCCAGATCGCGGAGCGGGTGAAAAACTTGTTCCGATGACCCGTTGCCGGAAGGCAAATCTGCTATACTGAAAGGAACGCATTCATGGAACGGCCATTTTATGCTCGATTCAGGGCATTCGTCGGTCGAGAACGATTTTCCTGGATCGTGCTCACGCTGTTCATCGTCGCGCTATCCGTCATGGCGCTTTTTTCCTATCCGATTCTGCACGCGCTTGAATCCGCCTATTTCGGGAGCAAAACCGGGGAAGTTCTGAACGGCATCGCCGACGACGAGCACTACGTCTACGGCCGCATGGAGGCGCTCGCCGCCACACCGGATTTCGCGCGGTTCATCCGGCAGGATGATCTTCCGAACATTGCTTCGACGATCCAGGAGGAGGGGACGGCGACCGGCCTCGATGCGATCGTCGTGACTGATGCAAACGGCGTCGTCCTCGCGCGCGAGAAGGCGCCCACCAGCGTCGGGGACTATATTTTCCAGTCAACCACCTACGGCCAGCAGCTCGCCGAGGGCAATTCGACCGTTTCGGTGGAAAAAGGGACGGACCTTCCGCTCATCGTCATCGCGGGCTTCCCCGTCAAGGAGAACGGCACGATGGTCGGGGCGGTGTTCGGCGGATACTCGATCGACGACGCGTACGCGCATGCGTTCCGGGGGCGATATCTTTCCGGAAACACGGATCTTATCTTCTATGCGAAAGCCGCCGGCGTCGTCGGCACGACATTCGAAGATCCGAAAACAAAAGCGCTTATCGATACGTACTTCAATACCGGATCCGACTGGATCGAGAATGCCCAGACCGATCAGGCGGTCACCATCGAAGGAAAAAGCTATTTTCTGAAGAATATTCCGCTGCCGGGAATCGACGGCAGCGCCGGAGGAGTGCTCGTGCTGTACCGCAACAGCAACACCCGCATCGGGCTGATTTTTTCCGCAATCATCGCCCTCCTTTTTCTCCTGATCGTCCTGTCTTTCCACACGCTCAGGGTGCCGCGGCAGGGGAGGCGGTATGAATATCTTCTTCTTGGGATATTTTCCGCGGTCATTTTCTCGGTCGCGTTCCTCGAGGCGGAACTCGTCCTCGGCAGGCAGCAGATCATCGTCCAGCCTCCTCCGTATCCTATCTATAATTCGACGCTCTCGCTCGTGCCGGATTCCGGAATATTCGATCTTTCGTCCGAGCAGCAGATTGCGGTACGTGTCTTGACCGGCGGCGAAGCCATCAACGCGGCCCAGATCGATCTTTCGTTCGACCCTTCGAAGCTGCGCGTGACCGATATCCTTACTGCGAATTCATTCTGCTCTCCCGGAATGTTCCTCGAAAAAAACATCGACAATGCCAATGGTACGGTACAGGTGGCATGCGGCACGCCGAATCCGGGCCTTTCGGGGGACGGCACCGTCGTCACGCTCGTCGTTCAGGGATTGCAGCCGGGCGATGCGACGATCGATTTCGCAAGCGGAACAGAGGTCCTTGCGAACGACGGCCTGGGAACGGACGTCCTCCGTCTTGCGACCAACGCCGACCTTCGATTCATGGACGAGCGCACGCCGACGATGCTGAACGGGATCGCATCCGTACTGCCGTTTTCGCCCACCGATCCGAATGGCTCTCGATGGTACAACCAGCCGGATGTTCTGATGCTCTGGAAGGGGGTCCCCGGCGAACGCTATCTCTATGCGGTCGACAATACTCCAACGATCGGATCTCTCGCCGGCGCAAGCACGACCGACGGGACGAGCATAACCCTCCACGGACTTACCGACGGCATCTGGTACTTCCATATGGCCCCCGAGGAGAACGGCGCGGTTGGCCCGATTGCCGATTATCGGATCATGATCGACGTCACGCCGCCCACCCCGCCCGTCATCCGCGCAAGCCAGACTGCGGTGTCCGCCGGGCAGGTCATACGCCTTTCCTTCGAGAGCACATCGACTCCTTCGCCGCTCGCCAGCAATTATTATGTTAAATTCGACAATGGCGCATTTCTGCCCACGGCATCGCCCCTTTATATCGCGTTGCCCGCGGGCGTGCATACGATCGTAGTTCGGGCATTCGATCAGGCGGGAAATTATGCCGACAGCAACATCACGCTCAATGTGAGCGAGACGAAATAAAGAAATGCTGGGAGGCTTGGAATCGGACCAAGATTCAGGGATTCAAAGTCCCTTGTCCTACCATTAGACGACCTCCCAATAATGAATGCGATAACGAAGCGAGTTCTTTGGTATAATAAGGAAAATACCGTCGAAATTCAAATAAAAACCATTACGTACCATGAAATACGAATTGCCGAAACTTCCGTATGCATACGATGCGCTCGAGCCGTACATCGATGCGCGGACGATGGAGATCCATTACACCAAGCATCACCAGGCATATGTCAATAACCTGAACGCGGCGCTCGAAAAACATCCGGAGATCGCGGACCGTCCGCTTGAGGAGCTGCTCGGCGACATCGCCTCCGTGCCGGAAGATATCCGCAATGCGGTGCGGAACCACGGCGGCGGACACAGCAACCATTCGTTCTTTTGGACGATCATGGCAAAGGATGCCGGCAAGGAACCGGTGGAAGGTAGCCCGATCATGAAGGCGATCGGTTCCGCCTTTGGCGATGTTGCGAAATTCAAAGATGAATTCGGCAAAGCCGCGGCAGGGGTGTTCGGCTCCGGATGGGCATGGCTCGTCGTCGATCGCGCGGGAACCTTATCCCTTGTGACGACACCCAACCAGGACAGCCCGCTGATGAATGGCCATCGCCCGGTGCTTGGGCTCGATGTCTGGGAGCATGCCTACTATTTGAAGCATCAGTCCGATCGGAAGGGGTATATCGGGGATTGGTGGAATGTAGTCAATTGGGCGGCTGTCAACGACCATTTTACTTCTCGCTCATAACGAACGCCCTCCCTTTGAGAGGCGTTACGGCAGGAGACGCTTCGGCCGCTGTCCTTCTTCCTGTACGGTGACAAGAGCGAGTGCGCCCCTCTCCATGCGCGCGACGAGGAGCTTGATGCGTTTTCCGCCGCGAAGCGTCCATACGCCGGGTTCCGGATTTAACGCGTTCACCGTGCGCACGATAAGCTCGGCCTTATCGCTTGCGCCGTCGCACGCCGCATCGAGTTCGGTATCCTTTACGAAGCCGTTCTCCGCGGTGAATTTTTTCGTGAAAGTCGCACGGGATCCGTCCTGCGGTACGGGTCGGGCAGTGCCGTCCATGACCGAAGGGATCGCCCGGACAAGGAGGGTTGCGGAAAGGGCCGCAAGCTCCCACTCGAGCGTCTCATAGCTCGTCGAAAGCGGATCGAACATGAGCGGTTTTTGCGCGACGATCGGACCATGGTCCATTTTTTCGTCCATCATATAGATCGTCGCGCCCGTTCGGGTTTCGCCTGCGAGGATCGCGGATTGGATGGGGGAAGCGCCCCGATAGGCGGGTAAAAGCGACGGATGAACCCCCAGCGTTCCGCCGCGGGGGATCGCGAGGATGGCCGCAGGGATGATCTTTGCATACGCGACCACCACGAAGAGTTCCGGCCTGAGCTTTTCGATGCGGTGAACGAACGTTTCGTCGAGCTGTTCCGGCTGGATGATGTCGATGTCGGCGGACGTCCGGATCGCAAGGGTTTTCGTCGGCGGGGGAACGATCACATGCTTCCGCCCCGCCGGACGGTCGGGATTGCAGACGACGGCTGTCGGCGGCATGCCGGCTGCAATGAGCCCCTCGAGCACGATCTCGGCGAACCGGGGCGTTCCGAAAAATATATATCGAGGATTCATGAATAGTACTACCGCACGCCGGCGCGTTTTATTCTGCCGACTGCTCCGATTCGTGAAGTTTCTTGGCGCGATCGATGAAAAGCTTCCCGTTCAAATGGTCGATCTCGTGCTGGAAGATGCGCGCAAGGAGACCCCACGCCTTCACCTTTACCGGCTTGCCCATCTTATTCTGTCCGGAAACCACGATCTCCGCCGCGCGCGCCACGTCCCCCCATTTTCCCGGGACGCTGAGGCATCCCTCCTCGAAAGTGACCGTGTCCTTGGATATCTTTTCGATCTTCGGATTGAACACGGCATAGAATTTCGTGCCGCCCTGCGCGTCCGGCGTTTCGGCGACAAAGACGGCAAACGAAAGGCCGATCTGGTTTGCCGAGAGCCCGATGCCGTTTGCTTCATGCATGATCCGCCGCATGCGCGCGATAAGGTCGTTGATCTCCTTCCGGGTGAATTGTTCGAACTCGAACGGAACCGTCTTTTTGCGGAGGAATTTTTCGTCTTTTTTCTGCGCAATGGTGACAATTTCGGGAGGCATTTTTAGGTAGTCGCGGTGCGTGTTTTTGCGGATGGCGATCGTTCCTGCTTGAGCAATGCCATGAAATATGCGCCTTTATTTTTGATGTTCTTCCGTTCAGCGATATCCTTTGCGATGCCAATCAGCCGGTCCCCGTTCCGTTCCTTCGCAAGCTTAATGTAAAGCGCCTTATGCTTTTCATCGGAAAGCAGTTGGGATATCTCAAGGCCGATCAGCTGGTATTTCCGGTAAACGTGCGATTCCTTTCCTCGGCGCTTGAGCTCCGCAAGATATTTCTCGCGTATCCGGGGCATGCCATCATTTTAACGCATTTTTCATAATTTGCCAGAGCGAGCGGAAGGGATGTTTTCGCCTTTTTCCAATCGGTGGTAAAATGAGCCATATGACCAAAGAGATAAAACGGCAGCTGTTGGAGATCATTGCCATCGTCGCCCTGGCGGGAGTCCTCGTCGGGAGCGGATTCTGGATCGGATGGACGGAAGGGCAAGATCATCCGAAAAACATCGTAGTGAGCGAGGCGACCAATATCGCTCCGACCGCAACCGGAACGGTACCGGCGGACTTCAGCACGTTCTGGGCGGCATGGCAGGATATCCGCAATAATTCGCTCTGGGTGCCTTCGACGACTCCGCAGGACATGATGTACGGCGCGATCAACGGACTTGCCGCATCGCTCAACGATCCGTATACGGAATTCTTCACGCCGGCGGACAGCAATCAATTCCAGCAGGACATCACCGGGAACTTCGGCGGGATCGGCGCCGAGCTCGGCGAGAATACCAGCACGCAGATCGTGATCATCGCGCCGCTTTCAGGAACGCCTGCGGCCGCGGCCGGACTGAAGCCCGAGGACATCATTGCCACCATCAACGGCAGCTCGACAAGCGGCATGACCGTCGATCAGGCGGTGAACCTGATCCGCGGAACCATCGGCACGAACGTTACGCTCGGCGTCATGAGGGCCGGCTGGTCCGCGCCGAAGGATTTCACCATCACCCGCGCGAACATCCAGGTGCCGACGGTAAATTTCAAAATGAAAGGGAATATCGCCTATATCCAGCTGAACGAGTTCACGCAGGATGCGGACGGGCTCTTCTATAAGGCGCTCACGCAGGCGATGGCGGACAATGCGCAGGGGATCGTGCTCGACCTTCGCGACGATCCGGGCGGCTATCTTCAAGTGGCCGTGGATATCGCGGGATACTTCCTCAAGCCGGGATCCCCGGTCGTCAAAGAGGTGGGCCGCGCGGTCCCGACGCTCAGCTACACGGCCCAAGGAAGCGGTGCGCTTTCCGCGATGCCGATGGCGATCCTTATGAACAACGGAACGGCATCCGCCGCGGAGATCCTTTCCGGCGCCCTGAACGATGACCGGCACGTGCCGCTCATCGGGGAAAAGAGCTTCGGCAAAGGGACTGTCCAGCAGCTGATGAACCTACCCGACGGCTCATCGCTCAAGATCACCGTTGCCCACTGGGTCCTCCCGTCCGGCCGTATCCTTGACTATGATGGCCTCGTTCCGACCTATCAGGTCCCCGTCACGCCCGCCGAGATCGCTGCGGGCCAGGATCCTCAGCTCGATATGGCGCTCACGGTCGTAAAGGATGAGATCGGCGGAACGCCCCTCCCCGCGCCGTCGCCGATCAGCGCCCGAGGCAATTGATCGTAAAGAAACATAAAAAAACCATCGAATCATGAAGGTGATATTCCTCAGCGATGTCCGGAACGTCGGCAAGAAATATGAAATAAAAGAGGTGAGCGACGGGTATGCGCGGAATTTCCTCTTGCCGAACCGGCTTGCCGAACCGGCGACCGCGACCGCCGTCAAAAAAGTGGAATCGATGAAGGCGGAGCACGAGAAGGAAGACCGGGAACTGATCGCCCGGCTCGAGGCCATTGCGGCGAAGATCGCGGGTACCAAGCTCCAATTCGCCGTAAAGACGGACAGATCCGGAGCCGTGTTCGGATCCGTGAACAAAGAGTCCATCCTGAAAGCATTGCGCGATCATAAGATCATCGGTGCCGAACGCGTCGAGATCGATCTCAAATATCCCATCAAAGAAGTAGGGGAGTATACCGTCGATGTCGGCCTCAAAAAAGGCGTTGTAGCGAAGCTGGGAGTGGTCGTCACAGGAGAGGAGGCATAGCCCCAGATGGCGACTTGCCAACGCAATGCGCATATTGTATAATGATATTGGTCCATTGTGTGACCAAGGAGGCGCGTATGGAAATCATTTTTCCCGTTCCCGGTAAGACGAGGGAGCAAAATGACGAATTGCTACGGCGGTTGAATGCCGCCGCATCCGGCGAGCACGTGGATATCACGACGCGGTTCGACGATCCTGCCGGACCGATAACGATCACGCTTTTTTCCCCTGAAAGCGACCCCGAAGCTCTCCGGCGGGTTTGCCTGGCGGTCGGGCACGCGTGACCCGGACGGATCCGGCAATAAAAAAATCCCCCTGACGATCGGGGGATTTTTCTTTTTGATGCTAGTGTCGCATTACACCGCCACGACGGTCACGACCGTCGCCTTTCTTCGGGAGCCGTCGAAATGCCCGCGGGTCTTTTGGATGAACTTGACCACGCCGTTCTTTCCCGCAAAAAGCGTATCATCATCGGCCCGGATGACGTTCGTTCCCGGGACGTACTTGGTTCCCCGCTGACGAATGATGATCTGGCCGACCATGACTTTCTGGCCGTCTTGAAGCTTCACGCCAAGCCGTTTGGCGATGGAATCGCGCCCTAATTTGGTTGAGCCGATCGCTTTGGTATGTGCCATAGTTCATCCATTTTATGCTAGAATACGGGTGATGTCAACCACGAACAAGCTCGTCATCGATATCGAAACCATCGGAGAGGATTTCGATGCCCTGGATAAGGATACCCAAGCCAATCTGACCCGATGGATCAAGCGGGAATCGGAGAGCGACGAGGAATACAAGGTCGCCCTCGAAGACCTCAAAAACGGGCTCGGATTCTCTCCGCTCACCGGAGCGATCGTTGCGATCGGCCTGCTTGATTACCATAAGAACGAAGGCGCGGTGTATTACCAGGCCCCCGGACAGCGGAATGCCGAGCATAAGGAGGACGGCATCACGTTCAAGCAGATGAGCGAGCGCGATATGCTTGCCAAATTCTGGGAACTTGCGGCCCGGTACCAGGTATTCATCACATTCAACGGCCGGGCGTTCGACATCCCGTTCGTCATGATCCGCTCGGCGGTGAACGGCATCCGCCCCACGAAAGATCTCATGCGGGGCCGATATCTCTACCAGAACAATCCCGAGGCGCTCCATATCGATCTTGCCGAA
>JAKAGE010000036.1 GCA_021817655.1 bacterium | reverse complement strand
ACATCGAGGAACGGCATCATGCGGATGACGTCCACCGTAAGCCCGACGTCCCAGTCGCCCTTCTTCATGCCGCCGGCATAGATCTGCAGGTCCTTCATGCGCAACTCCAGCCCCGCTTTCTCAAGCGCTTCGAAAAAGCTTGCCTCGGATGAAGTGCCGCCGCTCCCTTCGCTGCTCAAGGATGCCGGAACAAGCTCGGCCGCCGCCGCCTGATCTTTCTCCGCCATGCGTTCGCGGCGCATCGAAGCGGCGCTCATGCCGGGCCCGGCGGCATGCCGCTCGCCATGCCCTGCCGCATGCTGGGGCTCCACCCCTTCGCTGCGCACCACGTACGCCATCGCACGGATGAGCTGTCGGCCCCCGACAAGATGCTTGATGAGCTCCGCGTAATTCACGCGGCCCTGGTACAGGTTCTTTGCCGAGTGGTACAGATTGGCCACATCAACAAAAATCCCAACCCGCTGGTTGGAATATTGCGTTTCCGATTTCATTAGCGCTTAAGATCGAGCTTCTTGATCAATTTCTCGTACGAAGACGGCTCGGTCTTCTTCAGATACGCCAGCAGTTTGCGGCGCTTGGAGACCATCTTGAGCAGGCCGCGCCGGGAGTGGTTGTCCTTCGGGTTCTTCTTGAGATGGGACGCAAGCTCATCGATCTGGCGCGAGGTCATGGCGATCTGCACCTGGGCGGAGCCGGTGTCCTTGTCGTGCGCCTGGTGTTCGCCCACGATGCGGGCTTTTACTCGTTTGGTCAACATCACGAACTATGATACATCATCTGGAAAATTTTAGCAAGTTTTCATCGGGCAAGAGAACGGCCACCGCCCGAAAGGCAGTGGCCGGAAACGCAGATCCTAAATAAACAAGGAGGCATCACCGCCGCGATACTTCGGCCGCGTCCCGAAGCGCTTCGCGCATTCATAAAACAGCTCCAGCGGCGCAGCCAATGCAAAAATGAGCTCGACGCAGAAAACTCTGATCCGCTTCATAGTGCCTCCTCCCCTCTTCATATATTGAACCATTTATCATATTTGGCGTCAAACGCCACGCCTCCTCCGCGTTTTACGACACATCACGGTATAATGAACAGTGATGAAAGCGCCGACGAACGGACCTCATGGCAACAGCATTCCGAAGAGCGAGATCGGACGCCTGCTGCAGGATTATCTCAATTATCTTGAGATCGAAAAGAACCGCTCCCCCCGCACAAGTGAGAATTACCGCCATTATCTGCTCGCGTTCCTCGGATCCACGGGCGTAAGCCGCCCTGCGGAGATCACGGACAGCGTCGTGCGCGACTTTCGCGTGGCGCTCGCGCGGCGCGGGATCAAGCGGATCACGCAGGGCTATTACGCCATCGCCCTCCGCAACTTTTTGAAATACCTCGCGAAGCGCGACGTGGAAACGCTCGCCGCGGAAAAGATCGAACTGCCCAAAGTGCCGGCGCGCCAGATCGACGTGCTCGAATACGGCGATCTCGAGCGTCTGCTCGCGGCGCCGAAGGGCGGTTCGCTCCGCGACCTACGGGACAAAGCCGTGCTTGAGCTGTTCTTTTCGACCGGTCTCCGGCTCTCGGAACTCTGCACGCTCCCCCGCACCATCGACCTTCGCCGCGGCGAACTCTCCGTGCGCGGCAAGGGCGACAAACTCCGCGTCGTCTTCATCTCCGGCACCGCGCGGGAGGCAACGGAACGCTATCTCGCCGCGCGCGCGAAAGCCGGCGGCGCAGGCGACGCCGACGACCGGCTCTTCGTCAGCATCGACCGCCGCGGCCGCGTGATCGGCCCCATCACCCAGCGCGCCGTCCAGCGCCTCGTCGTCGCACGCGCCACACAGGCGGGCATCCCGAACAAGATCCACGCGCACCTCCTCCGCCACAGCTTTGCCACCGACCTCCTCGTGAACGGCGCCGACCTCCGCTCCGTGCAAGAGCTCCTCGGCCACGCCAACATCTCGACCACGCAGATCTACACCCATCTCACGAACAAACAGCTCCGCGAGGTGCACAAGGCGTTCCACGGGAAGCGGCGGGAGGAATAGAAGGCGCCTCCGCGCCCGCCCGGCAATTTTCATAACGATGTGCCCAGGAGAGGACTCGAACCCCTACGCCTTGCGGCACGAGCTCCTAAAGCTCGCGTGTCTGCCATTTCACCACCTGGGCTACGCCCTTATTCTACGGCAATTCCCGGGGTTTGACAAATCATGAATATAATGCTACTATTTAACCCATACCCAAATCCACGGAGCGGATCCTGTTGCGCCGCACAATGGTATATAATTAATCTAATCAAATGCCTATCTCGGAAAAATATACGGAGTGGCAAAACGAGGAAAAAGCGAAAACCCCCGACGCCGCCGAGCCGAAAGAACTGAAGGGCCCGACCGTAAAGGAGATTCTTGCCAATCCGGAACAGTCCGCGCTCTTCGGGACATACCTTAAATCGGAGGGGGGCCAGGAACTTGCAGTAAAGATCCACGAGGGAGATTTGAGCGCCGGCGATTTCGCGGTGCTCGCGGAAAAGCGGCAGGAATATCTTTCGATACTGGAGCGATCGAAGACAATCGTGAATGCCCTGGATGCGCGGACGCTCGTGCAATTTGCGGCGTCGTCCCCGGAACTGAGGACGATCATGGCCGCGGTCGGGCCCGAGGGTATCAAAGGCGCGTTCGCCAAACATCTTCCGGAAATCGCCATCACCGATCGCGACCGGTTCGCCGGGATCGAAGACGCCCTAAACCGGATCGCGGAGAGCAGGAGCGCCATCAAAGGGCAGGACGAAGAGATAGAAAAGTGGTGTCGGGAGAACGGCGTGTCCGAAAATGAATACCTCAGCATGCTGCAGAACGGCAACGAGGGGGCGAAGGACGTCGTGGACGCCATGCGGGACCAGTACGGCTGGTGGAAGAAGCTGACCACGCGCAAAAGCACCCAGGTCCGCGAAATGTTCTATGATTCGCTAGACACGGTCCGCACCATTGAGAAGAATCGGGCGGGGCTATCTCAAAGCATGGAAAACATGGGCTCGCTGCTCCACCTCGCCATGATGGATAATTCCGCAGTCAAAGAGGCACTGATCGCCGATCTCAGAAAAGATGCCGCCGAAAGGAAAGAGCCGGATATGTCATTCGGGGAGATGAAAGAGGGGCTGAAAACGGAACCGCTCGATACGCACGAACTCCGCAACGCATATGAAGTATTCCAAAATGCGGACAAAAACAAGGGCCTCGACGAAGCAGGCATGATGCGCAAATTTTCTCAGGCATATACCGGCGACCGAATGAAAAAGAAAAAGAAAGGGTTTTGGGCGGCGATCTTCCAGGATATCTTCGCGTCCCGGATCGAAAATACTTTGAAAACACACCCATAACATGGACCAGGCAATCCCTCAACAGCTCATCGATCAGTTCCTCGCCGTCGTCGAAAACGGCACCGAAGAGGATGCGCGTGCGTTTCTCGTCGATCACCTGCAGGAATTCCCGGAAGAGAGCCGGAACCGGATCATCGCGGCATTCCTGGAAGACGCGATCGTAAAGACCGCAACCGATGATGCCCTGATCGGCGCCTTCAAAAAAGAAGGGCTGGAAACCGCGCGGGCGATGACGGCGGCAAGGGAAGAAATGGAAAGGCAGGCGACAATGGAAGAGATAAAAAAAGATATATAGACCATCGCGGCAGAACAAAATCCCTCCTCAAAGACCCCCGTCCGGACGGGGGTCTTTTATTTGACAGTAAATTGATTTTATGATAGTATAAACCCAGTTCTCCACAAAAGAACGACGAATCAGAAAGCATCATCGCCTAAGGAGGGCGCCATGACTACTGAGGGGGGAAAAAATTCGTTGCAGGCACTTATGGACTTCATCACCGGCGCCCTTGCAGCATTGGGCGTCGAAGGAGGGATCGAGCTCGTAAAAAAGCAGATCCGCAAGAAGGCGGGGGAAAAGGCCCATGAGCTCTTCGTAGACAGCGGAGAACGCATCGATATCCTCATCGATATCGCGCAGCTCATGATCTCCGACGACGAAAAAAAACGCGCCGCCGGGGAAAAGGTCCTCGGATATTTCATCGAGGCGCAAGGGAGGCATGAAGAGCAGGAGATCAACGGTCTGCTCCGAAAATTCCCGCCGGAGAAGGCCGACAAACGGATCCTCGTCCTCCAGGTCCTCGGTGGACTGAAGGACTATAATCAGTTCAAAAACGCCATTACGAGCACGCTGAAGCACGACAATGCGCTGCAGCTCGTACTGAAGACCGCCGAGCGGATGAATCAGGCCGGAGGCACTATTGTAAGCGAGGACGCCCGTGCCGCTATGAAAGTAGCGGGAGCAGTTGCTGAATCGGCGAAGGAAAAATCCTGCCGTGCCATGAATGCCGCAGCGGGGGCTGCCTTGCCTGCCGCCAGACAATTCCTCGAAACGCTCAGAAAAAGGAGGACGCGATGAATGACGTATTCGAACTTCTCAACGTGCTCGGTCAAATAGTGGCCGAGCTTGCAAGGGAAGCTACAGGAGAAACCGTTCGCGCCCTCCGCGCGGCACGGATGCTGCTCCGCCGGCTCACGACGATCACCCGGGCGGTCATTGCATGGCCGTTCGTGCTGCTGATTGTGGCAAGATTCTGGCCGAGATTCGTCCCGGCGGTGGCAGTGCTCGCGCTCTGCATATTGCTCTGGACGATCACCACGACGGCACCATTGGCCATCCTCATCGGCCAGTCGATGCTTTCCTCCGACACGCGAAGAATCGGGCGCTTCGTAAAAGCGGCCCGAAAAGCAACGAACGCGATCCGAGTCATCGTCGGGATCGAACTTCTTGCCGGAATCTATCTTTCGGTGGTCCCGGTAAAGAACGACCCGCGGCTGGCGCTCATATTGATCCTTGTCATGGCGGCAATCGTTGCCTTCATCGGGGTCAATAAACGGCTCGTCATGACGCTTGCGGCGGCGGCGGCATTGATCACCTTCCTTTTCTATTGGGAAGGCGGTTTGGGAGAAAAAGTCGGCGCAGCAGGGCAGCACATCCTGCAAGAGGGCGAACAAAACACTCCCCGCCCGCAACCGCAAGACAAGCCACCCGCAGGAGTCCCTGCCCCCGACCCGCCGATCGAGCAACCGCTCGCCCCGGCACGGCCCAACGGCGGCGCGAAGCCCGATCAGCCGCTCGATGTCGATGGGCAATCCAAATCATCGCCCGCCGAAATAAAGACGGAAACGCCGCCGGCACAAACCGCACCGACGGCGATCATGCCGACGTCAGGAGACGAAGGATCCCTGATGATCCGGATGACCTCCTGCCGCTACATCAAGGGGGGTGTCATCAACTGCTGGGGGTACATGCAATCCCGGGATTTCGATAATCCCGTGGATATCGACCTCGGCGACAGCTCCGGGGTCATGGATCGCGGCCCGGATGAACCGGGAACCGCATTTAGCGTCTGGCTGTTCGGCGAATCGATCCAGTTCATCGGCGGCGGTTCCCGCGCGCGGCTTGTCGCGGGAGTGCGCCACTGGTTCGTCATCAAGTTCAGGGCGCCAAGCGGCGTACAAAGCGTGGACTTCACGCTGCACTACGCCGGTTCGGACGCGAACTGGATCCCCGTGGATTTCACGGGCATTCCGGTTCATCTGAACTAAGTCAGCATCTTCATCCCCCGATGGCTTCAGTCATCGGGGGATATTTCTATCAAAAAGGACCCCGCGAGGAGCCCTTTTTTCTTTCCTTGTTTGCTTTTTGCTAGCAGGTGAATCCTGCGACGCTCGAGCCGAGGAAGTTCGCCACGACGAACGGGATCGCGCGCGCGAGCAATGCAACGCCCACCGCGACCGCCGTATAGATCAGCATCGTACCGGCGCTCTTCACCTTTTCCGGATCACCGGATGCGGTCAGATACTTGAATGCCGCAATAAGGATGAAAATGCCCGCGAGCACGAGGAGGAAGATGAAGATCCAGGTGAAGACCGCGCAAAGACTGGTCAGGACCCCTGCCATACTGGAAATGGGCGCCTGAGGCGCGCCCGACCCTACGAATCCTCCCGGAGGAGGGATCGCCGCGAACGTGATCGCAGGCAGCGCCACGATGGCGATCGCCGGACCGAACTCCTTCAGAAAGTTGACAACTTTCTTCATGATTGATGAATTGAGATTTTCGACCTTTTGAGGTACTTTTTAAGCGTAGCACACGGCTTTTCCCATATCAAACGCCGTTATGCCCACAGCCGCTTTCAACTGCTCGGCCCTCCGAGGATCGAGCAGTGCGGGGTAAGGCTGGTCTGCCCCGAAGCACCGCCGGCAATACCCTCGATGATGTTCGGGAACCCAACAGCAAGAAGCGATACGGCAATGCCTACGGCGGCATACGTGATCGTTTTCCTTGCTTTGGTCGTTTTCTCCGTGCTGTCGCCGGCCGTCACATAGAGGAACGCCGCGTAGACGATCATGATCACCGTGATTATGATGACGGTGTAGAAAAAATAAACCGCGAAGTAGCACAGGAGATTGAGCACGCCCTGGACGCTCACGATCGGACTGGGCAACGATTGGGTTGCCGCATGCGCCAATGATCCTTCAATGAGCACAAGGGGGATGACGGGAAGCAGGAGGGATGTGATTTTTTTCATGATATC
Organism: bacterium; assembly: GCA_021817655.1. Classification (GTDB taxonomy): domain Bacteria; phylum Patescibacteriota; class Minisyncoccia; order UBA6257; family 2-01-FULL-56-20; genus JAKAGE01. The sequence continues at coordinate 1,235 of JAKAGE010000036.1, read as the reverse complement.
GATACGAATAGCTTATGTTATTTTCGACCGTTTGTCATTCGCATATTGCATATTTATTGTTGCAGTACCCCGTCAGCCGGTGCCGCCAAAAAGCGCGCACAGCGGCGTCAACCCCTGCCCCTTGGCGCTCTGATACCCCACCGCGGTCCCCACGATGACCGGGAACATGGTCGCGATGAGGGCGATTGCGATCCCGACGGCCGAATAGATGAGGTAACTCCGCGCCTTCTTGAGCTTCTCGGGCTCGCCGCCGGACGTCATGTAATTGAATGCCGCGACGAGCACCATGATGACGCAGATGATGATGATCGTCCAGATGAAGTAGGCGGCAAAAAGACACATCATATCGAACACGCCCTGGAGGTTGTTCACCGGATTCGGGATGGCGCTCGATTGTGCGTAAGCGATCATGGTCAGGATGCTGCCTGTTGAACGAAGTTCTGGACGATCTTCACGATCCCTCCGGCAATGATTGCCAGCACGAATCCGATGGCGGCATACAAGATGGTCTTCCGCCCCTTCGTGACCTTTTCCGGATTGCCCGAGGACGTAATGAGCTGGAACGCCCCCACGAGCACCATGATGACGGCAAGCGGCGAAGCAATGTCCCAAAAAATGAACGCGGCGACGTTGGTGGCGACGGACTGGAACGTCTCCCCGCCGTACTGGCAATTATTGCCAAGAGGATCGCACAGCGTCACTCCCTGGCCCTGGGCGGCAAACGCCATCCTCGTCGTCAATACCGCCGTGATCGCAATGATCCCGAGCGCTCCGGCCTTCCTCGCCAACTTCATCATGCTATCCATTATAGCAACTTTTTGCGCTATTGCCCTGTTGATGACGGGACAGTGCCCGTACCAGCCCCTCCCCCAACTCCGCAAAAACTCAACCCGAGCGATTGGCCGTAATACGGGCTTCCCTTCTCGGTGACCCCCTCGTTCACGTTCAGCTTACAGGCATCATTCTCGGAGATTCCCAGCTTCTGGAGGAAAACCGACTCCGCCGCATCGCGTGCGGCCTGCAATGATCCCGGCACGAGGGTAAGTGCGATGACGAAACTGCTATCGCCGACGTTATAAACAATGCTGTAATCCCCGCTTTGAGCTATAACGATCGTTTGCCCGTCGAGCGTGATATAGTCATTCGATGTATAAATATTGTTCACCGTAACGCTTCCCTGCGGAGTGCCGATCTGGAATGTGCTCCCGGTCGGCGCGGCGGCAAGAGTACTGCTT
>JAKAGE010000035.1 GCA_021817655.1 bacterium | reverse complement strand
GCCTCGACCACGATGCTTTCGGTCGACCAGGCGCTCCAGCAACTCTCTCATTGATGAACCACTTCCCGCGAACGGTGATCGGCATGGCGGCATTCGCGCTCGCAGCGGCGGGCTTCGTTGCGGTATTCGGCACGGCGTCCGCGCATGCGCAGGAATCCTGCGGGATCACCGCAGCCGATATCATGCAGATAAAGGTGATCCAGAGCGATCCGTCGCTCAGCCCATCCCAGGAGGTGGCGCAGGAACTTTCCCTCCGTAAACAGCTCGTGGGGCAGACGATCGTCTGCGCCAAGGGGGAGGTGCGGCAGCTGCAGGCGGCGCTCGCGGCGGCGAGCACGACGGACCCGGTGGGCGAGACCGTGCAGTCCCATCTTGCGGGCGACCTTGATGGCGCCGGTCACTATTACGACCTTGAGCTTGCAAAGCTGGATACGGCGGGGATCGCCGGGACGCAGGCGATCGCCCAGGAGGTGCTTGCGTGGCGTGCGGGAACGTTCGTTCCGTTGAGCGAGAACGTGAATAACTTCATCCTATGGGCGGGAAACCAGGGCCTTTTTACGACGGCGCGCACGCGCATGGACCAGACCCAGAGCGCGGTCTCATTCCTCGAATCAGCGACCCCGAACGCCGACCTGCAGACCGCGTTCAACGGGTCGCTCGCGGCGTTCGATGATGCGGAGACGGCGAACGTGGCGGCCCGCACGGCGCTTGCCCAGAATCTCGCGCCCGGGCAGTCGCTTGCGCTCATCAAGCAATCCCTCAATGCGCTCGCGGCGACCTATCAGGATTTTTTCACCGTAAGCACCCTCATTAAAGGCATTCTCCCGCAGTAGCCGGGGCGGCGGCGGACGAATCCCTCACGCCTTCGCGGCGGCGAGCGCGAAGATCTTTTTTGCGCCCGCGGCCTTGAGGGCCTTCGCCGCTTCGGTGAAGGTGGTGCCGGAAGTGACGACGTCATCGACCAGGATCACGTTCGCGCCGGAGATTTTGCGCGCATGCGCCTCATCGGCGGCAAAGCACCCGCGCACGTTCTCACGGCGCTCGAGAATGTCCATTGTTTCGCTTTGCGGTTTGCGGTGGATGGCGCGCTTCAGGAGATGCTCTTCGAACGGGAGGCCGAGCGTCGCGGCGAAGCGCCGCGCGATGAGCGCGGACTGGTTGAAGCCGCGGGAGCGTTCGCGTTTCGGAGAGAGGGGGAGCGGGGTTGCGATGGCGCCGGCAAGGTCGAGGCGCAGGCGCCCGGCGACGTAATCGGCAAGGATGTCGGCGAGCGGCCCTGCGGCCGCGGCGATCCCCTGGAATTTGAGCGCGTGGATGAGCGCGGCGAGCGCGGCATCGTCGTACGGCCCCGCGGCGCCGAGGAGGTACGGCGCGTCCGCATGGCATATCTTCCGGTTCATGGGCAGGCGCGCCATGCATGTGCCGCAGAAGAGCGTGCCATAGCGAACAATGCCGGCGGCGCACGGGCCGCAGATGACGCCGTTCCCGACCCCGGCGCCGCAGGCGACGCACGCCGGCGGGAAAAGGATGTCTCCGATTATGCCGAAATCCATGGTACTATATGATAAAGCGCGGACGGTAAAGAATTCTTCAATGAGCCTATTCAATGATCTGTTCCAGAAGAGCGATGCCTCCCTCGGCGTCGATATCGGCACGACCTCGATCAAGATGGTGGAGGTGAAAGCGGGGGCGAAGGGTCCTCAGGTGACGAACTACGGCATTCTCGAGTCGAGCGGATACCTTTCCCGCGCGAATCAGGCGCTCCAGACGAGCGGACTCAAGATCTTCGAGGCGGACATCGTCGTGATGCTGAAGGCGCTCATCAAAGAGATGGGCACGCAGACGAAGAGCGCGACCGCTTCCCTGCCGCCGTTCGATGTCTTCATGACCATGGTGGATTTTCCGGCGATGGATCCCAAGGAGATCCAGAAGGCGCTCGTGTATCAGGCAAAGCAGTACGTGCCATTGCCCCTCTCCGAGGTGGCGCTCGACTGGATGAAGGTCGGCGAATATCAGGATGACCAGGGATTCGCCCACCAGAAGATCCTCCTTATCTCCGTCCCGCAGGAGCAGATCAAGAAGTATCAGCACATGTTCGCGGCCGCCGGCCTCACGCTCCGGGCGCTCGAGATCGAGTCGCTTTCCGTTGCGCGGGTCTTCGCGCAGGATCCCACGCCGACGGCCGTCGTCGATATTGGTTCGCGTTCGACGAACATCATTTTCCTGGAGAAGGGCGCGCTCGTCTGGAGCGCCCAGAACGATATGGCCGCCGCATCGCTCACCCAGGCGCTTGCGACGAGCCTCGGGATCAATCCGATCCGCGCCGAAGAGCTTAAGCGCGAGCGGGGCATCCAGGGGACCGGCCCGAATTATGAGTTGTCCACAATCATGATGCCGTTTTTGGATGCTATAATTAATGCGGTGAAGCAGGCCACCTATATGTATCGCCAGCAGTTCCCGAAGGCGGCGGCGGCGGAGCGTATCGTGCTGGCCGGCGGCGGGGCGAACCTCGTCGGGATCGAGAAGTATTTCGAGAAGGAGTTCGCCATTCCCGTCGTGAAAGCGGCGCCGTTCGCGCGGTTCGCGTATCCCGACGACATCACGCCGTTCGTTCCCGAACTCAATGCGCCGCTCACGGTCGCCCTCGGATTGGGCATGAAGGAATTCGTTTCATAATACCGACCATATCGATCAATGCCGCTTCCCGAAAACGTCGTCGCACAATTGGGGAAAGAGCCTCCGAAAACCCAGGGATGGGCCGGCGGCATCATTATGTTCGCCGGAGGGATCCTTTTTCTCGCCGTCGTCATTTGGGCCGGGCTGCAGTTCGGCTATGAACCTTATCTGCAGGGCCAGCTCACCGCGGAACAAAGCAAAGTGAGCGCGCTCACGAGCTCTATTTCCTCGTCGCAGCAGGCGCAGCTCGTGAATTTCTACTCCCAGACCTCGAATCTTCACGCGCTGCTTCAGAAGCACGTCCTCGTTTCGCAGTTCTTCGCGTGGCTTGAGAACAATACGGAGGCGAACGTCTACTATACCTCGCTATCCCTGACGCCCGACGACCATGCGGTGCTTGCGGGGAACGCCGTTTCGGAGGCGGATGTGAACCAGCAGATCTCCATTTATGAGAATTCGCCGGAGGTGGTATCGGCCAATATCTCCAACGTGACGGCTCCGCTTCTTCCGGGCCAGTCCTGGACGTTCCGCGCGAACCTTACCATGGCCCCGTCGCTTTTCCTCGGAGCTTCCCAATGACATGAAACAGGACACGAAACGGCTTACCAGCATCCTTCTTGCCACGCTGCTCCTTGCGGGAGCGTTCGTGGTGTATTTCTCCTTCATCGTGCCGGCGTACGGGAATCTGGAGACGCTGAAGGGCCAGGTGCAAAGCGAGGACACGCTCTATACGAACGAAAATCAGATCGTGGCGAAGGCGAACAATCTGCTCTCTTCCTTCGAGAACAATTCGTCGTCGGTCGCGGAAGTGTCGCTTGCGTTGCCGGTGGGGCCGAATGTCGCGGATGCGCTGGCTCAGATCTACGGTATCGCGTCAAGCGCCGGATTCACGCTGCAAAGCGCGGCGGTGGCGACCCAGGCCGTTTCGCCGGCGCAGCAGCAATCGTCCGCTGCCGCAGCGGCGGGAAGCGGGCAGGTGGCGAACGCCGCAGCGACGGGAGCGGTCGTCATGCCGACGGGATCGGTGACGTTCCAGCTGAGCGGTACGGGATCGTACGGGAGCTTCAAAAACTTCCTTCAGGGCCTTGAGACGAACATCCGCATCTTTGACGTGACCGGGGTTTCGGTCCAGCCGCTTTCCGCCGGGACCCCTGCGGTTTCCACGGGGAAAAACGCGCCTCCGGCCAATGCGGACAACTTCAATTTCAATATAACGGTCGCCACCTATTACCAGGCATCATAACCGCCATGGCCATTGTCATCGAAGAAGGACAGAAGAAAAGCAATATGCTTGCCATCGTCGGATGGCTTGTGTTCCTCGGGATCGCCGCCGGGGCCGTCTACTATATCTTTTTCGCGCAGCCGGAGCTCGTGGCGATCCCTGCGTCGGGGAACGTGAGCGTCATCGCTCCGCTTACCCAAAATTCGCTCGATCCGCAGGCCGTCATCCAGAGCAAGGCGTTCCAGTCCCTCAAATCGACGGTCACTTTGCCGACGCCCCAGGGGCCGGCAAGCGTGGGAGGGCGCTCGAATCCGTTCATTCCATAGGGTGCGCGCGCCGGCGGCGTGGTAGAATATGAATATGACGAACGATGAGTTCCTTCGAGAGCTGCAGAGCCGCGGATTGATCAATGATGCGACGGCCGCGCGCGTCAAGCGGGATGCAATCGTGCGCGACCGCTCCGCCGAGGACCTGATCGGCGAGGAGCGGCTCGTGCCCGGAGAGGCGATCGCGCAGATGAAAAGCGAGATCCTCGGGGTGCCGTACAAGAAGATCGATCCCGGCGCGATCGACGAGAAGCTGTTCGGCATGGTGCCGGAAGAGACGGCGCGCAAATACGGCGTGGTGCCGGTGAGCCTCACGGACAATCTGCTCGTGCTCGGCATGCTCCATCCGGACGATCCGAAGGCGCAGGAGGCGATGAAGTTCCTTGCGCGGCAGAATCGCCTCAATCTCGGGGTCTATCTTATCTCCTATGACGATCTCGAGGCGGTGTTCAGGAAGTATTCGCCGTACCGCGCGGAGATCGCGCAGGCGGTGAGCTCGCTGAACGTCAAAGAAGGGACCGGCGGCCAGCAGGCGGTGTCCCTCGAAGGCGGCGCGTCGGAGGATGCGCCGGTCATCAAGATTGTCGCCGATACGTTCAAGGAGGCGGTGCTCAACAAGGCGTCCGACGTGCACATCGAACCCCAGCAGAAATCCCTGCGCATCCGCATGCGCATCGACGGCGACCTCCGCGAGGTCGCGTCGCTGCCGGCCGAGCTCGCCCAGCCGATCGCCTCGCGCGTGAAGGTGGTGGCGAGCCTCAAGATCGACGAGACGCGTGTTCCGCAGGACGGCCGCTTCCGCGCGCGGCTTTTCGACCGGGACATCGACTTCCGCGTCGCCACGCTTCCGACGCCGCTCGGCGAGAAGATCGTGGTGCGCGTGCTGGACCCTTCGACCGGCCTCAAGAACTTCAATTCGCTCGACCTCATCGATACGGTGCGTGAGACGATCAAGAAGGGGCTCGACAAGCCGTTCGGCATGATCCTCATCACGGGCCCGACGGGTTCCGGAAAAACGACGACGCTGTACGCGTTCCTCCAGACGCTGAACACCGAGGACGTGAACATCGTGTCGCTCGAGGACCCGGTGGAATATTTCGTGTCCGGCATTAATCAGTCCCAGGTGCGGCCGGAGATCGGCTACGATTTTGCGAGCGGCCTGCGCCAGATCCTCCGCCAGGACCCCGACGTCATCATGGTCGGCGAGATCCGCGACGGCGAGACGGCGGGGCTTGCGGTGCAGGCGGCGCTCACGGGCCACGTCGTGCTCTCGACCCTCCACACCAATAATGCCGCCGGCGTCATTCCGCGCATGATCGACCTCAAGGTGGAGCCGTTCCTGCTGCCGGTCTCGCTCAATCTCATCATTTCTCAGCGCCTGGTGGGCGTTTTGTGTCCGGACTGCAAGAAGCCGGAACCTGCGCCGCCGGAGGTGCAAACGGTCATTAAAAATGCGTTAAAAGGATTGCCGGCGGAAGTGGTGGGGCAGTTCAAGGAGCCGTACGAGATCTATCACGCAACGGGCTGCGCGACGTGCCACGGGCGCGGCGTCGTGGACCGGACGGGCATTTACGAGGCGCTCCTCGTGACGCGGGAGATCGAGGAGATCATCAATCAGGGCGCGGCGACGACGCAAAAGGTCGCTGCCGAGGCGAAGGCGCAGGGGATGATCACGCTCCGCCAGGACGGCGTCGTAAAGGCGCTGCGCGGCCGGGTTTCGATCGAGGAGATCATCCGGGAAACGGAGGAATCCTAAGAAGAATGGGAGATGTGATATCATTATCAATATGAACGATTATCAAAAAGCCCTCGATGAGCTCCTGACGACGACCGCAAAACAGAATGCGTCCGACCTCCACCTCGCCGTGGGGCGCCGGCCGACGCTCCGCATCGACGGGGTGCTCGTGCCGCTCCAGAAAGAGCCGATCATGACGCCGGAATCTGCGGAAGGGATCGTCGGCGCGCTCATGACGCCCGAACAAAAGGCGAAGCTCACGACCCAGCGGCAGGTCGACTTCGCGTACAGCCTCGAGGACAAGGCGCGGTTCCGCGTGAATGTCTATTACCAGCGCGGCTATCTTGCCGCGGCGCTCCGCCTCATCCCGACGCGCATCCGCACCATCGAGGAGCTCAACCTGCCGCCGCTTCTGCATGACTTTACCCAGCTTACCCAGGGATTCGTCCTGATCGTGGGTCCGGCGGGCCACGGAAAATCGTCCACGATGGCGGCGCTCATCGACGAGATCAACCACACCCGCACCGATCACGTGATCACGATCGAGGATCCGGTGGAATATCTCTTTACGCAGGACAAATGCATCGTTTCCCAGCGCGAGGTGGGAAGCGACACCACGAGCTTCCATGCCGCGCTCCGCACCGTGCTCCGCCAGGACCCGGACGTCGTGATGATCGGCGAGATGCGCGACGCGGTTTCCATCGGCACGGCGATGACCGCGTCCGAGACCGGGCACCTCGTGCTCTCAACGCTCCACACGAACAGCGCCGCGCAGACGATCGACCGCATCATCGACTCCTTCCCGGCCGAACAGCAGGGACAGGTGACGTCCCAGCTCGCCGCGACCCTCGTCGCGATCATCTCCATCCGGCTGCTCCCGCGCGTGTCCGGCGGCCGCATTCCGGCAATGGAGATCATGATCGTGAACCCGGCCATCCGGAACCTTATCCGGGAGCGCAAGACGTATCAGATCGACCTCGTCATCGAAACCAGCCTCCAGGAAGGCATGGTGACGCTCAACCGCTCGCTCGTGAACCTCATCAAGAACAAGGAGATCACGCTCGATAACGCGGAGCTCGTTTCGTTGAATCCCTCCGAATTGCGCATCCTTCTCGAAAGAACATAAAATGATCGGAACGTGGTCTCGGGGGCATTGGCGGGAGCCCATGGCCACGAGACCATGTTCCAATCATGAAATTCAAGTATCAAGCAAAGACCAAGGACGGGCAGGCGCAGGTCGGGTTCGTTGAGGCGTCGGACCGCGATGCGGCGACGGCGATCCTGACAAGCCACGATCTTTTCGTACTCTCGATCGAGAGTCCATCGGCGCCGGGCATGCTGGAGAATCTGAACGCGTTCTTCAACGGCGTCAAGCGGAAGGATCTCATCATCTTTTCCCGCCAGCTCGCAACGCTCCTTGAGGCGCGGCTGCCCCTCGACAACGCCCTCAAGATCCTCTATCAGCAGACCGCAAGCGCGACGCTCAAAGAGGCGATCCGGGGCGTCACGGAGGATATCGATGCCGGCATCACGTTCTCGCAGGCGATGGCCCGCCAGGAGCACATCTTCCCCGATTATTACGTGGAAATGGTGCGCGCCGCGGAAGTGACGGGCAATTTGAACGAGGTCGCCGCGTTCCTGGCGGATTACACGGAGAAAGAAGGCGATCTCGCGAGCAAGGCGGCATCTGCGCTCATTTATCCGGGCATCGTGGTGGGCCTATTCGTCGTTGTGGCGTTCATTCTCGTGACGTTCGTCTATCCGTCGCTCGGTTCGGTGTTCGCAGAGAATCACGTGACGCTGCCCTGGTATACGCAGATACTCCTTACCACCGGCAATTTCCTCGCCAAGTGGTGGATCGCGGTCGTCGTCGGCGTTTTCGCCCTTGCCGCCTTGTTCATCAATTACATCCAGACG
>JAKAGE010000034.1 GCA_021817655.1 bacterium | reverse complement strand
TCAATGGAGCACTTCAATTCCCATATCCCCTGATAGAGGCGAGCTTCAAGTGCTTCCGGCGAAAGCAAATTCTTCTGCCACGAGACAAATATTTTCATGGAGTCACCCTCCGTTTGCTGCGCTTAAATAGGCACGCAACCGCCTTGATTTACAACCTTTTTCTGCGAGTATTGTATTGCTTTATAGAAATTAGTCAATCAAAAATCCCCCATCGCTGGGGGATTTTCTGCTGACAATCCATAAGCCGGATTCTGTCGACCGGCGCGCTCCGCGTGAACGGAACTCGCCGATGGACGGCCATTCGTCTTGGTCCTTGATCGCTCGCGGACTCGAAGCACCGCTTTCGCGGCACTCATTGCGGCACTCCGCTGCGGCCCTTACGGACCGTTGCGGCGCGGCCTTGCACCCGACAAGGATTTAGCCGTTTCACTTCCGCTTTGTTCTCCCTGTGGCGGAATTGGACCATCGAGCTTGGGATAGGGTCCCCTCGACCGTTTCCGGTCTTTAAAGGGCGTGTGCCCTGAGGCGTCACTGATCGCACCTCTATTTTTTCGAACGGCGGCCGTTAACCGCTGCCTTTTATCCGCCGCCCCGCGTGCGCGGCGCGCCGGAGGGTGTCCGGACTTTCCTCACCATCGCACGCCGCATTTTTGGAGCGTCGTGCGCGGCGCGGCCGTCTGGATTGCCAGCAGGAGCATTATACCATAAATACATGCTATTTACAACTCGCCGAAGCCATGATTGAATGGGAGACGGCACCAGCAAATCGGCGCGATTATCGCCATCCGGGAGAATGTTCATGGCCACCGCTACCGCTCCTCGCCTCCGCACCTCCGCAAACCGCGATCCATCCCTCGCCACGCCCGCCACGCGGATGATGCTCGAACGTTATTCCGCGCTTGCCGCAACCCTCCACGCCGCACGAGAGCACAGCCCCTACCGCTTCGATCCGCGCGGAGCCGCAAAGCATGCGCGGATCGGCATCCTCTGGCTCGGATGCCTGGAAAACGGCACGCCGATCGCCACGATGACCATCGCGCCGCTCCAGCGATTGGCGACCCTTTACGGGAAAGAGCTGTCGATCATGCTTGACGGGAAAATATTCTCGTACTGTGCAACGACGCTCCTCTCGCAGCTCATCGCCATCGGTGCGGAGATCGCCTTCATCCAATGACGCAGCTGCTTTTTTTCGAGGACAACCCTCCTTTCGGTCCGCCTGGCCACCCATCGCGGACCGTTTTTTTATTGACATGCCGTCGTGATGCCGTATATTGATATTCAGCAATTTGTAAATTCACGCTTGAGGTTAGCAACGATGACCACCGGAGAAGCACTCGCCCACGAAGGAGTGCATCACCCACGCCGCACCCGCCTCTCACCCCCGCCCCCGAGGACGCAGTTCGGGCAAAAGCTCGAAGCGATACGCGTCTCGGCCGGCAAGACCCGCCGAGACATCGCACAAGCAACCGGCACCACGGAAGAACAGATCGCCGCGCTTGAAAACGGCGAGCAACGCGCGAACAGCCTGAGCACGGATACGATCATCAATATTGCCTCCTTTCTGGGATATCGGACGGAGTTCCCCGGAAAACAACCTTACCAAGGGAGGACGACGTTCGCAGTACTCTGCGCCCGTTCGATGCTTCCCAGGCTCGTAAAAAGGGAGCGCTGACCGAAGGCGCCTTCCCCGCAACGGCACATGCTACCCGCATGTGCCGTTTTTCCATTCTCGCCATCTTTTTCTAGCGATGAAATCCGAGATCAGCAGGATTGCGGTCGCCCGCGATCCGTTCGACAACCCCTCCGCCGCGCTCGAATTCATCCCGGAGGCGCGACACTTCGTCCGCAAGCGCCACCGTCGCTGCGGGAAGCTCCCCGCGCTTGATCCGCCATCGTGACCAAAAATCGATCACAAGCCGACTGTCGCCGAACACGCGCGGCATTCCTTCCGCCTTCGCGATCGCGAGGGCGTGCTTGAGGGCAAGCAGTTCCCCATAGTTGTTCGTCGCGCGCGCATCGCCGATCCGATGCTTTCCAAAACGGTTCAGCTCCGCCCGCAGGAGCGTTTTGTGAAGCAGGTTTTTCCCATGCTCATCCGTCACGCTGATCTCCACGCCTTCACCACGGCCGGTGCCGGCATCGAAATAGATGCCGCGCGCGAGCGGCAGGCGCGGACGCGCGGCGCGCGGCTCATACTGCGCGCCGCCGGCGAGCCACGCTTCCGCATCGTCCCGCCGCTCGAACGCTTTGAACCGCGCGCCGGACTTTCCGGACACCATCGCCTCGCAGACCGCCCACTGCGCCGTCACACCGGTCGTATTCGGCGCCACGAAGTAGGCATAGAATTTTTTCTTTTTCGGAGCCGTCATCGCATCATGCCGCGTTCAGGAAACTCGCTCATCGGCGATCGACGACGGAAGCAGTTTCCATGGAGTTTTTTCTCCGGCGAGGAACGAGAAGCCCGACGATTCCCGATGCCCGCCGCCGCCGAAGCGCTTTGCGATCCGGGCGACATCCGTTTTTCCCGCGGAGCGGAGCGAACAGCGGATCCGCCCGCCCGATTCGTTCCATAGGAGCGCAAACGTCCCGGTCCGGAGCGCGAGCTCGTGGCCAAGGTCGTCCGCAAAAAAATACGGACAGTTGAGCGCATATATCCTCTTTCCGGCGAACCGCACCAACTCCGCATTCGGCAGCAGCTTTCGCCACAATGCCTCGTAATAGTGCGCAAGCAATACCCCCTCCTTTCGGTGGATGGCGCGCTTCCGCGGATCATCGAATTCCTTCGCGAGGCGGGACCACACGGAAAAATCGAATTCCGCAAGGTCGAGCACCATGAGCATCTCGAGGGAGTGCGGAACGCGCCATTGCCAGATGTCCCGGTCCTCGACGTATTTGAGAAGCATCGGTACCGGCTTCCCCGGATGGAAGTAGTTCCATGCGAGCACCGCCCCCGAATGGCGTTCGCTGTAACGGTGATCCTCCGTAAGAAGCGTGAACGCCTTCTGGCTTTCGTGATGGTCGATCGCCGTCACGCGGACGTTGTCCTTCATGAGCTTTCGGAGAATGGGCTCGTCATACGTGTAATCGATGAGATAGATGGTCTTTCCCTTGAGCGGCGCCGGCGGTTTCGCGCGGTCGCGCGCGGGAAGATATGCCGCGCTACTGCCGAAATGCTTCCACGCCGCCCATGCGCCGCCGAACCCATCCGGACACCGACCATGATAAATGACCACGATCTTCTGCTTCGGAGCCGCCGCCTCTTTCTTTCCCGTTCGCCGTTTCATGACTTCATCGTTATTTTTTCAGCGCTTCGATCCCCGGCAACTTTGCTCTGGCAAGAAAATCGAGCATGGCACCGCCGCCCGTGGAAATAAAACTGAACTTTTTATCAAGCTTATACTGCTTGAGGAACATGACGGTCTCTCCTCCGCCCGTCAGGGAATACGCGCGCCGATTCCGTGCGATCGCCTTCGCAACGGCGATGCTTGCGGCCGCATAGCGCGGCGTTTCGATAAGCCCGAGCGGCCCGCTCCAAATGATGGTCCGTGCCGCAGCGATTTTTTTATTGAACGCAGCGACGGTTTTTGGCCCGACATCGAGGATCGCAGCCGATCCGGCGGATGCCATCGACGGCGCAGCGGAACCCCAGACGAAATCGATGGGCAGCACGACATTCTTGTAGCGCGCGATCGCGCCGAGAGCCGGAACCGCGGTTGGGTCGGTATCCCGGACGGATCCCTTCACGTCCATCCCCCGCAGCGCGAGCGCGGTGTTCGCGCTGCCTCCGCCCAGGAGGAACCAATCCGCCTTCTTCCTGAAGAATGCGATGACCCCCAGCTTATCGGACGCTTTCGCCCCGCCAAGCACGAGCACCACCGGATGTTTCGGTTTCACGGTCGCCCGCGACAAAGACGCGATCTCCGTCTCGAGTTCGATGCCTGCATAATGAGGGAGGAATTTTGCCACGGCGGCGACGGATGCGTTCGCGCGATGCGAAACGGCGAATGCATCGTTCACGTAAAAATCAGCAAGCGAAGCGAGGTGCCGCGCGAACGCAGGATCGTTCTTTTCTTCGCCGGGGGAAAAGCGCAAATTCTCCAGAAGGAATATCGATCCTCGGGGCGCCGCTGCCACCTGCCGGCGAATCTCGTCGAACCGAAAATGACCGATAAATGTGACGGTGCGGCCGCCGAGCAGTCGCGAAAGCTCCGCCGCGTCCTTTTTGAGCGAAAGCCCGCGCGCGAACCCTTTCGGCACGCCGTCCGCGAAGGTCACTCCCTGCGGCCGGCCGCGATGGCTGACGATCACGATGCGGTCCGCATGCCGCAGCAGGAACGCGATCGTCGGCAGGACCGCGCGCATGCGCCAATCGTCTTTTGTATTGAAATCGAGCCGAAGCAATGCGGTTCCTGTGAGCGCTTTCGGGCGCGCAGCGCTGAGGTATTTGATCATAGGACCATTTTATCAAAATTCAGGGAGTTTTCCTATTAAAAAAAGAAAGCGGCGGATGCTCGTAGAAACGAACCATCCGCCGCAAATAATTCATGCTACCAACAATCGCGCAGTGTAGCGCTCATCGATCTCATCGACCTTTTTCCGGATCAACTCCGTTTTCTTCCTTCCTCCTTCAAGATCGCCGTCGCAGAGCAGTGAAAAACACTCTTCGAACAGCGCCTCGATGGTCCGTTGATCCTCTATAAGGTCCTGCTGAGGGGGGATTTTTTCAAACTTGTCCCCCATTTCATCCAATGCCTCAAGCGTGGAAAAAAGCTCATTGAGCTTTCTGCACGCCCTCCGAAAGCTGAAAAGCGCCTGATCGAGGAAGCGCTGCGGCCTCCTTTTCCGTCTCGCCGCCGCCATGAGCGCTTGCGCCCGCTGTTCCTGAAGCACCAGTCGCTCCGGAACAGGCAATTCTTCTTCGACCGACCGCTTTCTCATTTCCGCCCATCGAGACATCTCTCGATGCAAACAAGTTTCTACACTCATACGCCCTCCTCGATGTTCCGGATATTATTATACAACCATTCTATATATAGTCAACATTCCGCGCACGGCGCCGGTCCCGTCACGACCGCAGCCGCCGTTCGATGTCGCTCTCGATCGCCTGCCGGTCTTGGCCGTATTTTAGGCGCGAGTACTCCTTGAGCTTCGCCGCAAGATCCTTGTCGCCGCCGCTCCACCACACCGCCGTACCCACCTTGAGATTGAACGGCCGCGACGTCTGCCCGTTGATGAGGATCTTCGCATACGCGTTCAGATTGTCGATGTTCATCAGGTCGTTCTCGTTGAAGACGGGCGCGAACTGCTTCACAAGAAACTCCGCGTCCTGGACCCCTACGCGCATCACGAGCTCCGACCCGACGTTCCCGAACACCGCATCCCGGATCTTCTCGTCGAGCTGGGCAATGAACTGGTGCACGATCGTCAGGTTCAGCCGGTACTTGCGCGCTTCGCTCAAAATCGTCGAAATGGAATCCGTAGTGAAATTCTGGAACTCGTCAATGTAAAGGTTGAAGTCCCGACGCTTGGACTCGTCCGCAACATCCACGCGCGAAAGCGCCGCCATGAGGATCTTGCCGGTGAACACCATGCCAAGCAGGCCGGCATTGATGTCCCCGATCCTCCCTTTCGAGAGGTTGATGAGCAGGATCTTGCCCGAATCCATTGCCTCGCGGAAATTGAACGCGGATTTCGGCTGGCCGATGATCGGCCGCATATAGTCGTTCGAGATGAAATTGTTGAACTTGGAGGTGATGTACGGCGTCATGTTCGCAAGCGACGCCTCGCCCCCGGCCTTCACGGCCTCTTTTTCCCAAAAATCGACGACGACCGGATTATGAATGCGCGCCAGCTTCCGCGTTCGATACGCGCTGTCCGTGAATATCCGGGGGACCTCGACGAGCGTCGCCGGCTCGTTCGGCATATCTTCCATAAGCAGGAGCAGTGCGTTCCGCATGTATTGCTCGAACATCGGCCCCATCGTCTCCTGGGAAAAGAGGCGGTTGAAGATCCCCTGCATCTCGTTCACGATGAACGTCTTTTCCTCCGGGCGTGCCGGATTGAAATCGATCATGTTGAGCCCGAGCGGACGCTCGAGATCGCCCGGATTGAAATAGATCACGTCATCGAGCCGCTCTTTCGGCACGAATCCGAGCGCATTCTCCACGAGGTCCCCGTGCGGATCGATGACCGCCACTCCCTTGCCCGCCTGGATGTCCTCCACGATCATATTGCCGATCGCGGTCGTCTTGCCGGTTCCCGTCTGACCGATGATGTAAAGATGCCGGCGGCGGTCCTCGTCCGTGATATACACGGGCTTCATTGTTCCCCGGAATACGGCATCGCCAATATGGAGCCCTTTGGTGGGCAGGTTGTCCGGTGGGGGCGCCTCCTTGGATTTCAGCCATTTCACGCGCGGAGTTTCCGTCGATGAAATGGGCAGATGCCAGATGCTTGCGATCTCTTCCGCGGAAAGCACCATCGTTTCGCCGCCATCATACCTGCGGTAGATGAAGTCATGGATGACGGCTTTCGGCGTGCGGGGCTTCACTACCCGGAAGTCGTTCCGTGCGGCACCTCCGAACTGGCCGAAGCCCGCCGCGATGCCGTCCAAAATATCGTTCGCCTGGAACGGCGACCCCGCGGATGCGACGAATCGGACATTCACTTCGAAGAGCGGCTTTGCGATCTTCATTTGGAGCGCTTTCACGACCTCGTCGTCGACCACACGATCGGCTTTTTCCTCAGCGCGCTGCTCTTTCGTCTTCGGATTGAAAACATCCGAAACGCTCGAAACTCCGGCGGCGCCTGCAAGCGCCGCTGCGGCGCCGCGCCCCAGCACTTTCTTTGCCGGTTCGCCCTTTTTGAGCGCTTCGATGTGATGTGAAACCTCTTTTTTATAACCGGACGAGGCGGGACGGACGATCATCTGCAGCGAGGCGCCTTCGCCGATCTCGCTGATCTTCGCGAACGCACCAACGATCGCTTCGAACGGATCCACGCCGAGCTCGGCATAGGTGCGGATCGGGAGAGCATAATGCTCCTTTTGGACAAGATGCGCCGCGACCGTTGCTCCGTTCGGATTGAAAATATTGAAATCGTCCCCCACAAGTTCGACGCTCGCGCCGTTCCACAGGCCCTGGATCTGTTTTGTCGCGACCTCGGACGACCGTTTCGGCACCCCGATATAGAAATGGATCTCCTCACCGACATGCGGCACGGCGATCTCGAACACGACCGGCTTTCTGATGGACATCAGGCTGCCAAGCAGCTGCTCGAAATGCGCAAGTTCGGTCTTGAAGTCATCCCCCTCGCCGCCCGCCTGACGGTCGCCGGACGGCGCTCTCGGGATCCTGATCAAAAAAAGCGCCATCTGAAGCGAATCGGCGATCCGGCGCCGGATGACGATGCGGATGACGAAGAACGCAGCTCCCGCGCAAATGACGCCGAGGACGATACCAAGCAGCAAATAAAAAGCGGACATTGATTTGATTATATCACGAAAAACGTGCCAAATCGCCCGCAAATGGTAATCGAAGGGATCCATCCCCTCGATCTTTTATTTGAATGCTGCAATATTTGCACTTGCAGAGGTCGAAGTTGAAAGCGATCCCTGATTATTGAAAACACCGGCTGTCTGTCCGATGGCCTGAACGGTATAGGTCGTCCATCCATGGGCGTTATAGCCATTTTGCAACAATTGCAAAAAGGGAGGATTGGGGATAATGGGCGAATTGTCGCTAACGACCTGTCCGACCAAAAGATCACTGCTCCCGGTCGTTGTAATTGGTCCGCTCTGATAGGTCGAGGCGGATGTCGAAAGAATCGACCCTCCGTCGTATGGATCTCCGGAATTTTGCACGCCCGTATATTCAAAACACGACATACTCACAATGTTG
>JAKAGE010000033.1 GCA_021817655.1 bacterium | reverse complement strand
CGTGAAAGAGCTTTGTTCCCTCGTTACCCAGGCCCAAACGAAGGGCATCTCCCTCCCGTCCTCCACCCTCTCCCTCTGCGGAAGCACCCCCTCCTTCACGAAGGACCTCTTCCTCGGCATGCGGGATCCCGAGGTGAGAACCCTCCAGACCTACCTCAATACCCACGGCTTCATCGTGAACCCCGTCCCCGGCTATGCCGGTTCCCCGGGCTATGAGACAAGCTACTTCGGCATGGATACGAAGCTCGCCCTCCAAAAGTTCCAGGCCTCCCATGGCATCCCTGCGACCGGCTACTTCGGACCGATTACAAGGGCATATATGGGGAGGGGGTAGGGGAGGATATGGTATATCAAAGATCGATGGCGGCCGCGCCTGCACGCCGGGTTTTTTCTTTTGCCGAGGTCTTTGCGTTTTACCATCTGAAGCAATGGATTGTTTTTTGACGATTATCATCCCGCATGAAAACGTTCCGGAGCGGTGTATAATGTATACACCATGAACGAAAAACAAATGCATTTCCCGACGACCTTCGTGGTCCTCGGCGTAACGGGCGACCTGATGACGAAAAAAATAGCTCCGGCGCTTTTTAAACTCCATGAGCAGGGGCTTTTACCCGAGCAGTTCCGGCTCGTCGGCGTTTCGCGCCGCGACTGGACCGATGAGGATCTTCGGCGCCACATCCGGGCGATCCTCGACGTTAAGGTGCGCGACGCCTCCGCGGAGGCGGTCCAATCGTTTTTGAAAACGGTCATTTATCATAAGATCACCTTCGATGCGTACGGGGATTATGTCGCGCTTGGTGATGCGCTTCGGCGGATCGATGAGGAGCACGGGACGTGTTCCAATAAACTGTATTACCTTTCGGTGCCGCCGCAGTATTACGACACCATTTTCACCAATATCCATAAGGCAAAATTGACGGAGATCTGCGATCCGCAGGGCGGATGGACCCGCGTGGTCGTCGAGAAGCCGTTCGGGAGCGACGAGAAGAGCGCAAAAGCGCTGGATGCCCGGATCGCCCGGCTGTTCCGCGAGGATCAGGTCTATCGCATCGACCACTATCTTGCAAAGGAGACCCTTCAGAACATCCTGACGTTCCGATTCGCCAATGACCTCTTCGAAAACAGCTGGGGGCGAGAATCGATCGAGAAGATCTATGTGCGCGAGCTGGAGAACGTCGGCGCGGAGGATCGCGGGCCGTTTTACGAATCCGTGGGCGCCCTGCGCGACGTCGGCCAGAACCATCTGCTCGAGATGATCGCGCTCGTCACGATGGACCGCCCGCGCGACATGTCGGCCGATGCGATCCGGACCGCCCGGGCAGCGCTTCTCGAAACCGTAAAACCTCTCATGGCGGCTGAGATCGCACGGCGGACGTTCCGGGCGCAATATGACGGCTATCGCACCGTGAAAGGCGTCGATCCGAAGTCGGCCGTAGAGACCTACTTCAAAGTAGGGCTTGAGCTTTCCCACCCCCGCTGGCGGGGCGTCCCGATCTTCATGGAGGCCGGAAAGCGGGTGGTGGACCCAGCGAAGCGCGATGGCGAGGTGACGGAGATCGAGGTGGTGTTCCGGAATTCGCGAAATTCGATCGTGTTCCGGCAGGACCCTCGCGAAGGGATCGCGGTCCGTTTTTGGGCGAAGAAACCGGGGCTTACGATGGAAATGGAAGAGCGCGTGCTGAACATCGACCTGCGGGGCGACGTCGGGGGCCATGCGGCCCAGTACACGGAAGAATACGAGAGGCTCCTCCTTGATTGCGTGAACGGCGATCAGACGCTGTTCGTCTCGACGCGCGAGATCGCGGCGATGTGGCGCGTCATCGATCCGATCGTCAAGGGATGGGCAAAAGGGCTCGTGCCGTTGCGGCACTATGCCCCGGACACGGAAACGATCGTCGCGGAGGCGGCGGTCCTGCTCGAGCCGTCGACGGGTGAAAAAAACGCAGGGGAAAAAACCGCCGACAAATCCGGCGTTCCGCTTCGCCGCGAGATCGGCGTTTTTGGCCTCGGCAAGATGGGCGCGAATGTTTCCCGGCAGCTGCACGAGAAGGGGTGGCGCGTCGTCGCGGCAAACCGCTCGCCCGGACCGGTAGAAGCACTCCAAAAAGAGGGGATCCAAGGCGTGTTCTCGCATGCCGAACTTGCCAATGCGCTGACCGGTCCGCGCATCATCTGGATCATGATCACCGCCGGCAAAGGGAACGACGAGCTGCTTTTCGGAAAGGATGGCCTTGCGCGGCACTTGAAGCGTGGCGATATCGTGATCGATGCGGCGAATGCGTTCTATGAGGATACGATGCGCCGGGCAAAGCTGCTCAGGAAGCGGGGCATTCACTTTATGGATGTCGGTTTTTCGGGCGGGCCCAACGGAGCGCGGAACGGCGGATCGCTCATGATCGGGGGAGAGCGGGCGATCTTCAGCCGGCTTGAGCCGCTTTTCCGCGATCTTTCCGTGCCGGGCGGCTATTCGTACTTCGGCCCTGCGGGTGCCGGCCATTTTGTGAAAATGGTCCACAACGGCATCGAGTATGGCATGATGCAGTCGCTCGCCGAAGGGTTTGCGATCATGAAGAAGTCGCCGTTCAGGCTCGATCTCGAACAGGTGGCGAACGTCTATAACCGCGGCAGCGTCATAGAGTCGAAGCTCGTCGGCTGGCTTGAGGAAGCGTTCACGGTATACGGCCAGGATCTGAAGGCCGTCGCCGGCTCGGTCGCGTACACCGGAGAAGGCGAGTGGACGGTCAAGACCGGCAAGAAGTTCAAGGTGCCGGTGCCGGTGATCGAGGATTCGTTCAGGTTCCGCGTTCGTTCCAAGCGTTCGCCGAGCTATATCGGCAAGATCCTTTCCGCCCTGCGCAACCGTTTCGGGGGGCATGCGATCGATCAGGGGAAGAAATAATATCCACAGCACCAAAACGGACCCGGGGGGCGTATAATAAGGTTATGATAAATGACGACATCAAGAACTACGCAAAGCAGTTCGAGTTCGAGCCGGTCGTTGAGCATCTCGGGAAGCTCAAAAAGGCCAATAAATTCGTGGTTGCCGGGATGGGCGGATCGCATCTCGCGGCAAATATCCTCATTGATTGGCATCCTGAATTGGACATCATTATTTGGTCCAATTACGGCCTCCCGCCGATCGGCGATAAAGGGCTCAAGGAGCGGCTCATCATCCTGAGTTCGTACTCCGGCAACACCGAGGAGACGATCGATGCGTTCAATGCGGCGAAGGCGAAGAAGCTCTCCATGGCCGTGGTCGCCGCGCGGGGGAAGCTGATCGCCCTTGCGGAAAAGAACAAGGTCCCGTATGTGAAATTGCCCGACCTGCATCAGCAGCCGCGCATGGCGACAGGGCTCAGCCTCCGGGGAATGCTCGCGCTCATGGGGGAAAAGCATCTGCTTGCCGAATCGAAGCTGCTCGCCGCCCAACTGCAGCCCGGTCGGGAAGAACTGCGCGGCAAGGATCTTGCGAGAAGGGTGCACGGAAGCGTGCCGGTCATCTATGCGTCGGGACGCAATGCCGCTATCGCACAGAACTGGAAGATCAAGTTCAATGAGACCGGGAAGATCCCGGCCTTCTGGAACGTCGTTCCGGAGCTGAACCATAACGAAATGACGGGATTCGACGCAAAGGCGAAGGCGACGCCCCTCTCGCGAAACTTCCATTTCATTTTTTTGAAGGACGCGGGCGATGATCGGCGGATCATCAAGCGCATGAACGTTCTCGAAAAGCTCTATCGCGACCGCGGTTTCAAGACGGAAATCGTGCTCATGCAGGGAAAGAGCGAACTCGCGAAGATCTTTACGGCGCTCGCGCTCGCCGATTGGACCGCGTTCCATAGCGCGAAGATGTACGGCGTCGAGCCTGAACAGGTGCCGATGGTCGAGGAATTCAAGAAGCTCATCGCACGCTAAGCGTTTGCGCCGACCATTATGCTCGCGCGCCGGCGTCCAGCGGTTTTAGAAGGTTTTAACGCCCGGCGAAGTATGATGGGGCGGATGTCCAAGCTGCAATGGACCCTTCATGCCCAGGCAAAGATGCGCCACTACCGTCTTTCCCCGGCCCGCGTCCGGCACGTGCTTCATGCGCCCGTGCGGGTGGAAGAGGGCATTGCCCCGCGGACGGTCGCCGCAATGCAGCCGGTCTCCCTCACGACGTTCGGCGGCAGGGGCGGTTCCGGGGGAACCTCCGTCAAAAAGGATACATGGAAGCAGGAGATATGGGTGATGGTGGAGGACATGCCGGATGGCGTGCGGAAAGTGATCAGCGCGTGGCGGTATCCGGGCGTTTCGAAGCCGCGGACGGCGGCATTCCTCCGGAAGGAGTATCAGGAATTCATCGATGGCGATCCGGCCGGCTCCCTGCCGCGGCCCGCATGGAGGACCGGACGGGATAACCCGGGTGCCCGAAAAAAGTAATATCTATCGAACCGATCATGATCATCACCAGTTCTTCATTCGATGACGGCGCAGCGATCCCGAAAAAGTTCACCTGCGAAGGCGGCGATATGAATCCGGAGCTGCTTTTCCAGTATGTGCCGCCGCAGGCGAAAAGTCTGGCGCTCATCATTCATGACCCCGATGCTCCGGCGGAGGGGGGCTGGACGCACTGGACCGTTTGGAACATCGATCCCCGCATATCGTCCATAAAAGAGGAAAGCGTTCCTCCGGGGGGCATCGAGGGGACGACGAGCGCCGCCACGGTAGGGTATCACGGTCCGTGCCCGCCGCCGGGAGTGCCGCATCATTATCATTTCCATCTATACGCGCTCGACGCGCTCCTCGATCTTCCCGAGGGCGCTGACGTTTCGGCGCTTCGGGACGGGATCGCAACGCACATGATTGCGGAGGCGGACCTTGTCGGGATGTACGGAACGGCATAACATACCGTCGCTACCATGACCACCATGAACGATCTTTTTCTTGCCGCGGCATTCGGAGGAGTGCCGGCCGGCGGCGCATCCGGAAAGAGCATCGCCCAGGTTCGTGCCGCGCATGCGCACGAGACCGATGCCGAGCTCGTCGCCGCGTTCCTCGGAGGCAACGGAGAATCGTTCGCCGCGCTTGTCGACCGCCATATGCCGATGGTATACAAGTTCGCATATCGTTATGCGGGAAATGCCGATGCAACGAACGACATCGTTCAGGATGTGTTCATAAAAGTATGGAAGAACATCCGGAAGTTCGACCAGAATCAGCGCTTTACGACATGGCTGCTCGCAATCACGAAGAACACCGCGCTCGATGCGGTGAAGAAAAAGAAAGGCGTGCTTTTTTCCGCGATCGAAGCCGGAGGCGAGAATGATCTCGATGCATTCCTTGCGCCGTACGTCGAGCGCCCCGATCATCCGGATCTGCTGCTTGACCGCCAGTATGCGAAGGCGGACATCGATCGCGCCCTCCAGGCGCTCGCGCCATCCCATCGCAGCGTTCTCATGTTCCGCTACGGGGAACATATGAAATTCCGGGAGATCGCCGAAGCGATGGGCGAGCCGATCGATACGATCAAAAGCAAGCATCGGCGCGCGCTGATCGCCCTCCGGCGGGCGCTGGGGGACGGTGCGGGGCAGATGCCGTAGCACCCAAACTTCCGAGCGGCTCGTAGTATTGGGTAAGAAACCATCGCAATGACCGAACGCGCCAAAAATCATTGTTCCGCGCTTGACGCACCCGAACCTCCGGCGGGACTGACGGAGCGCATCTTGATCCGCATCGCCCGGCGCGAGCGGAGCATCCTTGGGGCGAAGATCGCCGCCGCCGCCGCGGTGTTCGCGGTATCGGTATCCGCGGCCGTCTCCGGCTATATGAACATGATGGCAAGCATGGATCACTCGGGATTTTTGTCGATCGGGGGACTTATCTTTTCTGATTTTTCGGTGATCGCCGCGAATTTCCCGGATTTCGCCCTCTCGCTCGTCGAGGCGTTTCCGGTATTCACCGCCGCGCTGCTGTTGGGCGGCGTGATGTTCGCGGTCTGGTCGATGGCGGTTCTCGTCGATGAGGCATCGCTTTT
Organism: bacterium; assembly: GCA_021817655.1. Classification (GTDB taxonomy): domain Bacteria; phylum Patescibacteriota; class Minisyncoccia; order UBA6257; family 2-01-FULL-56-20; genus JAKAGE01. The sequence continues at coordinate 1,988 of JAKAGE010000033.1, read as the reverse complement.
CCATACTCGCCATGAGCAATCTTTTGGAATCTAAAGTCGTCCGCACGATCATCTGGGTCCTCGCCGGACTCATTGTCGTTTTTATCGCCTTCGGGCTGGGCGTGCGCGTGGGAGAGGATCGTGCCGGATTCGCGAACGGTTTCGACAGGCATTACTTCCAGGATTTCCTCGGAACGGGTCCGGGCGGAGGCAGGGCGGGTTCGGGAGTGCAGGCCGGTCAGGCATTCGGGGGCATGCCGATGCCCTCGATCATGCACGGCCTCGCCGGAACGGTGATCGCCGTTACGCCGCCGACGATCGCGGTGGAGGACTGGCAGAACAACGAACAATCCGTGGTGGTGGCGACGGGGACGGTCATCCGCGAATACGGCGGGGCGATCCTGCTCGACAGCATTGCGCCCGGCGACCAGGTCGCCGTGATCGGATCGCCCAATGCCGACGGACAGATCGTTGCACGGTTCATCCGCGTGTTTCCGGCGGCATCATCGTCGCCCCAATAACCGCTTTTATGCTCATGAAGATAACCACATACCTGCGGGCGCATAAAATAATGACGACCGTCGCGGTCATCGCGATCGCCGGAGGCGGATATTGGTGGTATGCGAGCGCGAACGTTCCGGCGGCGGTGACGAAATATGTCGTGGCGTCCGCGGCGACGGGTACGGTCGTCGAATCGGTCTCCGCGACCGGACAGGTGCAGGCCGGTACCACAGTCAATGTGACCCCCCAGGTTTCGGAGCTCGTCACCGCCATTCCGGTGTCCGTCGGCCAGCATGTAAGCGCGGGACAGCTGCTTGTCCAGCTTGATCCGACCAATGAGCAGCGCGCCGTCGCGCAGGATCAGTTGGCGCTCCAGCAGGCGCAACTTGCCGCAGAAGAGGCGAACCAGGTGGCGACGACGACCCTTTTGCAGCAGCAGGGTGCCGTCACGGCGGACGAGCAGGCGCTCGTCGATGCTTCGACGTCGCTCGTTACGGACTACCAGAACGGATTCAACGGCCTGGGGCCGACGTTCGTGAGCCTTCAGACGGTGATGACCGGCCTTCAGGATTTCGTTTTGGGAAATGATTTGAACAGGACCCAGAACGACCCTGATGCGCTTGTGAGCCTGATGCCGGATTATCTGCAGGCCGGAACGATGCCGTATAAAAACGCCGTCCAGGCATCGTACACGGCCGCCGTGGCCGCATACCAGCAGGATCTCGCTGATTATCACGCCGCGACCGCAAGCGCATCGGCCGCGCAGCAGGATGCGCTCTTCGCCGAAACGCTTTCGACGGCGCAGACGATCAGCGGAGCGGTGAAGGCGGGAAAGGACTTCCTTAATTACGTGGTCAACACGTATCCGTCGAATGGCAGCACGACGAAGCCGTTGCCGGCGATCGTGAATACGCTGCAGGCGAACTTCAATACGTATACGACGACGATGGCGACGGAAGTGTCCGGCGTGCAGGGGACGATCACGACCATCGCGACCGATCGGAATGCCATCGTGAATGCGCAAAATTCCCTTGCGCAGGCGAGCGCGACGCTCTCCGCGACGCTCGCGGGGCCGACGGAAACGACCCTTGCAAGCCAGCAGATCAGCATTCAAACGGCCCAAAACAATCTGACGACGGCGCAGCAGAATCTCGCGTACACTTCGGTGCGGGCGCCGATCTCCGGAACGGTAAGCGCGATCAATGCGGTCGTGGGCGAAGCGTCGGGCGCGGATGCGGTGACGCTTATCGGCGACGGCCAGGTGGCCCAGGTGACCCTGAACGAGATCGATGCGGCAAAGGTGAAGCTGGGCGATAAAGCGACCCTTACCTTCGATGCGCTGCCGAACGTCACGCTCGCGGGGGCCGTGGTCGAAATGGATCCGGTGGGGGCCGTGAGCCAGGGGGTGGTGAGCTATAACGTGCAGATCGGGTTTTCGCAGCCGGCCGGCACGTCGAGCAGCCTTCAGGTGAAGCCGGGCATGAGCGTAACGGCGAATATCCTCACCG
>JAKAGE010000001.1 GCA_021817655.1 bacterium | reverse complement strand
TCCCTGTCGGGTCGGCGATGAAGGGGGCGATCTTCGGCGCGATCGCCGCCGGGGGAGCGATGCCGGCGTTCACGGGGTCGCTCGACGGCGTATACTTCCTGTTCCTGATCATCGTCTACATCAATGTACTCCTCGGCATCTTCAATCTCGTGCCGATCCCGCCGCTCGACGGCTCGAAGCTGCTTTTCCTCATCCTGCCGCCGACGCCCGCCACGTACCGCTTCATGTATTTTATGGAGCGATGGGGATTGCTGCTTGTGCTCATATTCGTTTTCTTCGGGTTCTCGATCATCTTTCCCGTCATCAACGCGGTCTTTGCCCTCTTTGCGGGGAAGCTGTTTTAGGATATAACTAGAGGGACGAAAATTTCCCGGCTTGCTTTGGGTCCGCGCTTCGCGCGCGCCCTTCGCCCGGGCCCGTAGCTTAGTGGTAGAGCAATCGGTTTGCATCCGATAGATAGGGGTTCGATTCCCCTCGGGTCCACTAAATGAAAAACATAAAACACCCTGATCCCCATCCTTGATGGCGGATTTGCGGTGCGCTATGATCTCTTTCGGAGGGAGAGCATGCAAAACGGAAAAGTCGAATGTGCGGATCCGATCTGCGCCGAAGTGGATGCGTGCGCATCGGACGACCGGAAGATGAACGATCTTTTGATTTCGCGGCATGGGCGCGATGTGGCGATCCATGCGCTCAGTTGCAAAAGATGCGACACCGCGCTCAGGGGATTTTTCGACAGGAATCCTCCTCCGCGGCCCGCAAACGGGCGCGCGCCGGCGCTCTGAACTTCAGACCCCGGCCGCAGGGCGAACCATCGTCCTGCGGCCATATTTATTTGACAGGAAACGCCGTCTCGCTTACAATTCTCTGGTATTCGTTATGCCTACCGTACGTCAACTCATCAAGAAGGGCCGTTCGAGCAAGAAGGCGAAGACCAAAGCGCCGGCGTTGTCGTACTATTTCAATTCAATCAAGAACCGCCCGGTGGATTCCGGGTCGCCGTTCAAGCGGGGCGTGTGCGTGAAGGTGTTCACCCAGACGCCGAAGAAGCCGAACTCGGCCATCCGCAAGGTGGCGCGCGTGCGTCTTACGAACGGCATGGAGATCACCGCCTACATCCCGGGCATCGGCCACGGCCTGCAGGAGCACTCCATCGTCATGGTGCGCGGCGGCCGCGTGAAGGACCTTCCGGGCGTGCGCTATCACGTCGTGCGCGGTGTGCTCGATGCGACGGGCGTCGATGGCCGCAAACAGCAGCGTTCCAAGTACGGCGCCAAGCGCGCGAAGGCAGCGAAATAGCCAAGGGAAATTTTAGGAATATTTAATCTTTCGAATCCATGCGCAAAAAGCGGGTCTACAAGAAATATCATCAGCCCGATGCCGTCTACGGACGGGTCGAGCTCGGCCGCCTCATCAATTACGTCATGAAGGACGGCAAGAAGTCCACGGCCGAGCGCCTGGTCTATGCGGCGTTCGACAAGGTGAAGGCGGCGACGAAAGAGGATCCGATGGCGGTCTTCGAGCGCGCGATGGAGAACACGATGCCGCTCCTTGAGGTGGCGTCCAAGCGCGTCGGCGGCGCCAACTACCAGGTGCCGCGCGAAGTGCGCCCCGAGCGCCGCTTCGTCCTCGCGCTCCGCTGGATCATCGGCGCCGCGCGCTCCAAGAAGGGGAAGGGGATGGCGGACAAGCTTGCCGAAGAGATCGTCGCCGCCTCCAAGAACGAAGGCGCCGCGATCAAGAAGAAGCTCGATATGCATCGCATGGCGGAAGCGAACCGCGCGTTCGCCCACTTCGCCCGGTAGCGCCGTCCGCGGGGGATCGGGGAAAAAGAAAAAGCCGCGATGCGCATCGCGGCTTTTTGATGGGGCGGTCCCCGTCGGCATATCATCGCCAGGCGATCCCGTCCGCAAGGAGGACGAGTTCGATGACGGTGCAGGTTCGGGGCGCTCTCGTTTTTGTCCCCGCGAATTCCATCTTTCTCGCGGCAAGGAGCTGGTGCATGGTGTGGATGTGGAATTTCTTGCACAATGCAAGAATTTTCCTCCGGAACACCGGCGAAAAATAGCCGGCGTCCGCAAGCCTCTTGCGGGAAAAATATTCCGGAAGAGGTATTTCCCGGACCTTGTCCCGGCATGAAGCGTCATAAAGAAAGACCTGTGCTTCCATTGGACCTCCTTGGTTGGTTCGGCCGTGGCGGTGCGCCATGGTTGACGATCATTCCGGCTTGAAGAAAAGACCGTTCCTGCGCATGATGCGCAGGACGAGTTCGAGCATCCCGGAGCCGCATCCGGGGAGCGCCCTGAACGTCCGCTCCCTGATCATGCAGAGATCGCTTCCCCTGCGGAGGATCACGGGTTCGCCGGGCTCGACGGGAAGGCGGGGATACTGTTTGATCGCCCGTATGATCCGTCCCCGCATCAGGACCGGGTTCCGGGACATGCTGTCCGCTTTGACGGCTTCGACCGAGAATATGTCCTCGAGCCGCATCGAGAACGGCTGTCCCTCGCGATAGGCCGCCACGCGGATCTGCTCCGGTGGCATGCGGAAGGCGGACATCCCTTGCATGACGAGATCCTTCTCGAGCAGCGGCATCTTCTCTTCAGGGAATCCCAGAGGGATTCCTACTACAACAATGGTTACCATGCTTCTCCTTTGCGGCAGATGCCGCTGGAATGCTGGGAAAAACATACTATATTTCAGATAAACGGTCAATGCATTTGCGCCATGGGCGTTCCTGTGCTACGATAATCAGCGTTGCATGATCGCTTTTGGGCGGCACGAGCCGCCTTTTAAAAAATTTTCATAATAACAATCAACGAACCATGGCCAGGCAGTATCCGATAGAGAAGACCCGCAACATCGGCATCATCGCGCACATCGACGCGGGGAAGACCACCGTCTCCGAACGCGTGCTTTTCTATACCGGCGTCTCGCACAAGATCGGCGAGGTGCATACGGGGGACACGGTGATGGACTGGATGGAGCAGGAGCGCGAGCGCGGCATCACGATCACGTCCGCCGCGACGACCGCGTTCTGGATCCCGACGTACCACAGCCACGACAAGAAGTTCGAGCACCGCATCAACCTCATCGACACCCCGGGTCACATCGACTTCACCGTGGAGGTGAAGCGCTCGCTCCGCGTGCTCGACGGCGCGGTCGTCGTCTTTGACGGCGTCGCGGGCGTGGAGCCGCAGTCCGAGACCAACTGGCGCTACGCCGACGACTATAAAGTGCCGCGCGTGTGCTTCATCAACAAGCTCGACCGCGCCGGCGCGTCGTTCCAAAAGAGCTATCAGTCCATCCTCGACCGGCTTACGCCGAACGCGGTGCCGATCCAGCTCCCGATCGGGGCGGAGAACGACTTCAAGGGCGTGGTGAACCTGCTCGAGAACAAGGCATACGTGTTCGAGGGCGATCACGGCGAGAAGATCACGGAGACCCCGATCCCGGACAATATGAAGGCCGAGGTGGAGGCCGCGCGCCACACGCTCATCGAGAAGATCGCGGAGCAGGACGATGACGTCATGGCCGCGTACCTTGACGGCAAGGAGATCTCGCTCGAGGACCTGCGCCGCACGCTCCGCAAGGCGACGATCGCGAACACGATCGTGCCCGTCATGTGCGGATCGGCGCTCAAGAACAAGGGCGTGCAGTTCATGCTCGATGCCGTCATCGAATTCCTCCCGTCGCCGGCGGACCTCGCGTCCGTGAAGGCGCACGACGAGAAGACGGGCGCGGAAGTGGAGGTGAAGCTCGTCGACGACGCGCCGTTCACCGGCCTCGCGTTTAAGATCGCGACGGACCCGTTCGTCGGCAACCTCGCGTTCGTCCGCGTCTACAGCGGCGTCCTCAAGCGCGGCTCGTACGTGTACAACTCGACCAAAGACGAGCAGGAGCGCATCGGCCGCATCGTCCGCATGCACGCGAACGACCGGGAAGAGGTAGAGGAGATCTACTCCGGCGAGATCGCGGCGATCGTGGGCCTCAAGGCGACGACGACGGGCGACACGCTCTGTGAGGTCGGCAAGCCGCCGGTCATCCTCGAGAAGATCACGTTCCCGGAGCCGGTCATCGGCCTCCGCATCGAGCCGAAGACGAAGGCCGACCAGGAGAAGATGGGCGTCGCGCTCCACCGCCTCGCGGAGGAGGACCCGACGTTCCGCGTGGCGGGGGACAACGAGACGGGCGAAACGATCATCAGCGGCATGGGCGAGCTGCATCTCGAGATCATCGTGGACCGCATGAAGCGCGAGTTCAACGTGGAGGCGAACGTCGGCCGGCCCCAGGTGGCATACAAGGAAACGATCATGGGCACCGCGGACGGCGAAGGCAAGTACATCAAGCAATCCGGCGGCCGCGGCCAGTACGGCCATGCGAAGATCCACCTGAAGCCGCTCGAGCGCGGACAGGGCTTCGTCTTCCTCGACGAGATCAAGGGCGGATCGATCCCCAAGGAGTTCATCGGCCCGACGGAGAAGGGCGTGAAGGAAGCACTCGACAAGGGCATCCTCGCCGGGTATCCGGTGGTGGACGTCGAGGTCGCGCTCTACGACGGCTCGTTCCACGAGGTGGATTCCTCGGAAGCGGCGTTCAAGATCGCGGGCTCCATGGCATTCCAGGATGCGGCGGCGAAAGCCAAGCCGGTGATCCTCGAGCCGATCATGAAAGTGCAGGTGATCGTTCCGGACAACTTCATGGGCGAGACGACGGGCAACGTCAACAGCAAGCGCGGCCGCATCGAATCGATGGAGGACCGCCCGGGGCTCAAGGTGGTGAACGCCCTTATTCCTTTGTCTGAAATGTTCGGCTATGCGACGGAGCTCCGCTCCATGACGCAGGGGAGGGGGAGCTTCAGCATGGAGTTCGATCACTATGAGCCGGCTCCGAAGAACGTGGAGCAGCAGATCATCGAGGGCAAGAAGAGATAACAAAATACCCCATACGCTTCGGGGACGGGTTGCGGCCTGCTGACCGCCCCCTCGCGCTCGGCGCCTTCGCGCCTCCGCGGAGCCCCTCAGCATATGGGATATTTTGTTATCTCGCTTGCCTACATATATAAGCTGCTCCACGTTCTTCTCTGCCGGGGGAGGGGTGGGGAAGAATAAACAAAAAATCCCCGAAGGGATATTTTGTTCGATCTTTGCAGGGTGCTTTGATCGGGGTCCGGATTGCTACCCAGAGCTTCATAATAACAAAGAGATATTCATCGTCAATTTTTGTTTAATAAATTTTTAATAATTCCGTATGGGCGGTGGACCTCAGGGGAGTCGAACCCCTTGGGGCGCGGGTAGCAATCCGGTCCCAGCACCCGGGCGAGGCCCACCGCGGGATTAACTATACGGATGGGGGGATTAAGCGGAGATTAAAAAGCGCTGGAAATAGCAATATTCTGCCCTCGTGGTCCAACGGATAGGACGTCCCGATTCTACCGGGGATGATGCGGGTTCGACTCCTGCCTGGTGCGCAAATAGCTATATTTTACAAACCCTTTTTAGAGGGGTAGGATTTAATAAAGATTTAATATTTTTTAGTCTTTATTTAATTTCATGGAGCGGCACGAAAAGATTTTGCAGAGAATGCTTGCCTTCCGAGAGGCTCGGGATTGGAAGCAGTTTCATAATCCGAAGGATTTAGCGTTGTCGCTGGTTTTGGAATCTGCGGAAGTTCTTGAACAATTCCAATGGAAGAACGCGCAAGAGATGGAGAAATATGTTGAATCCCATAAAACTGAAATTGGTGAGGAATTAGCTGATACGCTGTATTGGGTTTTGCTATTATCTCACGATCTCGGCATTGATGTTTTTGATGCCCTTGATAAGAAGATGGAGAAGAATGAAAAAAAGTATCCTGTTGAAAAAGCTAAGGGAAGTCACGCTAAATATAACGAGCTTTAAAGATGATTGTTTATTCCAGCACCAAAAGAGGATTTTTAAACGATGCTGCGAGCAATATAGAGGACAAAGTTCGTGCTTGCGTAAGAGAGAAACTTAATATCGACGTGAAGCCCGGCAGCGGCGAATATGAATCGTGGAAAAATTCGCTTGGCAATGCTATGTATCACGCAATGAATACGGATAAGATACCGGATGATGCTGGCGTTGCAATCGAATATTCGATTCCCCGAACGCGAAATAGGATCGATTTTCTTATTACCGGACTCGATGACCAGGGAGGGGAAAAGGTGGTGATCGTGGAACTTAAACAGTGGACCGAAATCCAATCCACCGAAAAAGATGCTATGGTTATCACTCGTTTAAAACAAGGATTGGGGGAGCATCTTCATCCTTCATATCAGGCGTGGTCGTATGCGACGTTGCTCTATGGATTTAATGCAACGGTATATGAAGAAAAAATAGGACTCGAGCCATGCGCATATTTGCATAACTGTGTTGATGAAAGCGTTGTAAAAGACACTTTTTACGGGGACTATTTACAGAAAGCGCCTGCCTTTTGTAAAGGAGACAAAGAAAAACTCCAAGATTTTATTGCTCGGTTTGTAAAACATGGCGATAATAAAAATACGCTTTATAGAATTGATAACGGCGATATTCGGCCATCTAAGAATTTAGCGGATAGTCTTGCTTCGATGATCAAGGGCAATCCCGAATTCATTATGATTGACGATCAGAAAGTTGTTTACGAGACGGCGCTCGCATTGGCAAAAAAATCGGGCGAAGAGAATAAGAATGTTCTCATCGTAGAAGGAGGTCCGGGCACCGGAAAATCAGTTGTAGCCATCAATCTTTTGGTTGCAATTACAAAACTTGGATTAAATACTCAATATGTCACTAAAAATGCGGCGCCCCGCGCGGTGTTTGAATCTAAACTTACGAAGACTCTTAAAAAGACTGAATATTCAAATATGTTTTCTAGCTCTGGCTCTTATATAAACTGCAAACAAAATACTTTTAATGCGCTTATTGTAGACGAGGCTCATCGATTAAATGAAAGGTCGGGAATGTTTAAGAATATGGGTGAGAATCAGATTAAGGAAATTATGGAAGCCGCAAAATGCTCTATATTTTTCATCGATGAGGATCAAAAAGTAACCTGGGGGGATATTGGCGAAACTCAAGAAATTGAAAAATGGGCAAATAAAACTGGAGCAAAAATACAACGCCTTAAGCTCGAATCACAGTTTCGTTGTAATGGCTCCGATGGCTATCTTGCGTGGCTTGATAATGTTCTACAGATAGAAGAAACAGCCAATAAAACACTCGATGATATTAAATATGATTTTGAGGTTCTTGATTCTCCAATTGCGCTGAGAGATATTATCTTTAAAAAGAATAAGGTCGATAATAAAGCTCGTCTCGTTGCGGGATATTGTTGGAATTGGACTAAAAAAGATAAAAACGCCAAGGATATTTCTATTCCGGAATATGGGTTTGAGATGAAGTGGAATCTTGCAAGCGACGGAAATGTTTGGATTATTTCTCCGAATTCCGTGAATGAAATTGGTTGCATTCATACGTGTCAGGGCCTTGAAGTCGATTATGTCGGGGTAATTATTGGACCTGATTTAATTGTGCGCGATGGGAAAATAATCACCGATCCAAGTAAAAGAGCAAAAACAGATGCTTCGTTAAAAGGGTATAAAAAATATTTCAAGGAAAATCCTGAGTTGGCTGCTCAGAAAGCGGATGCGATCATTAAAAATACTTATCGTACCCTGATGACGCGAGGCATGAAGGGTTGTTATATTTATTGCACCGATAAGGAGACTCAAGAGTATTTTAAAAATTCTATGTCTGGTAAGCCTGTTGTTGGGATTGAGCGGGCGGTTAAGCTGTTTCGGTAAGCTTGCAAGAAAATTTAAGAGAAAGATAAGTCGGTTCATGCTATTTTCTACTCACATCTCCTTTACCCACCACACCAGTGCCCGGGCAAAGAGGATACGTCTTGCTATCATGGCAAGCGGGGAGGTGGTGCTCACGACGCCGGCGGGGGTGTCGGTGCGTGCGGGGGAGCGGTTCGTGCGGCGGCATGCGCGGTGGGTGATGCGGCAGAAGAGGACGCTTTTGCGGCGGAGGGAATACCTGGAGCATCGGGAGCGTGCGCGGGAGTTCCTTTCGGCGCGTGTTCCGTTCTTTGCGTCGGTGCTGGGGGTGTCGTTTTCGCGCATCTTTGTGCGGGACCAGAAGACGCGGTGGGGAAGCTGTTCCCGATCGGGGAACCTGAACTTCAATTACCGGATCGTGTTCCTGCCGCCGCACCTGCAGGACTATCTGATCGTCCACGAGCTTGCGCATCGGGTGGAGATGAACCATTCCGTTCGCTTTTGGGACGTGGTCCGGTCGGTCGTGGGGGATCCGCTTGTTCTGCGGCGGGAGCTTTTGGGGAGGCGGATGGGGTAATGTCCAATATCCTGACATCTGGATGCTTGACTTTCTGACATACAGGAGTATACTTGTGGTATGAGCAAGGATATCTTCAAGACCATCAAGGAATTGCGGCTCGTGCGGGGCATCTCGCAGGCGGACATGGCGCAGAAGCTCGGCGTTGCCCGTACTTCGTACATTGCCGTGGAGCAGGGGAAGCGCGAACTCACGCTTGCGGAGGCGGCGAAGATCGCCGATGTGCTCGGATTGTCCCTTTCGGAGCTCGAAGGGGGCGCGGTGCCGAACTATGAAAAGTACAAGGCGATGGTGCTTGCGTGCCTGCGCGCCGCCGCGCCCGCGGACGGGAAGGTGCCGAAGACCAAGCTCGCCAAGCTTTTGTATCTCGCGGATTTTGCATGGTTCTATGACCATCTCGCGAGCATGAGCGGCATGGCCTATCGGAAGATCCAGTACGGGCCGGTGCCGGTGGATTATTTCCGCGCGATCGATGAGCTCTTCGGGGAGGGGAAGATCGACATCAAAAACACGGCGGACGGCGCCATGCTCGTTTCGGAAACGCCGGTGGCCCGCCGCGAACGCCTTTCCGAGCTGAATGCGGAGGAAAAAGACCTCATCGCGAAGATCGGCAAGAAATGGCGTTCGGCACGCACGCAAGAGATCGTGGAATTCACCCATCAGCAGCTGCCGTATCTCGTATCGCATGAGAACGAGGTCATTCCGTATGAGGTCATCACCCAAGAAGATCCCGATCATGTCTACTGATTACCATGTCCTCATCGAACCATTCGCGGAGCGGCACTTCATAAAGAATTTCGAGAAGAAGTACAAAGGGGCATGGGATATCACCCTCAAAGCGCTGGTGCAGGAGTTCCGCAGTTTTGATGTGCTGTTTGACAGGAATATCGCGGAGACGATCCATGACGGTCCCGCGGTGAAGATCTGCAAAACAGAGTTCAAGATTTCCGGCAGGAACGAATCCCGTCACGGCTCGGGAAATCGGTGCATTGTCGCGGTCCGGAAGAATGCTGCCGAAGTGGCGGTGCTCTTGGTGTACCATAAAAGCGACCTTGGGCGCGCGGGCAGCGAGACCGCACAGTGGAAGAAGGTCATAAAAGACAATTATCCGGAGTATCGGGATATGCTCTAAGGTGAGGTCCTGACGCGGCAAGGTTCTTATGCTATACTGAACCCAACAACCGAATACACATCCAGAGAGCGGAGATGCTAAGGGATTTGGCCCAAAGCTCCGCCCGCAACCGACCGGCGATCCGGCACGGTGCGAAATCCAGCCCTTCACGGGGAAGATGTTCACTGAACAGCGACCGCCGTGTAGGCGGTTGTTTCGTTGTTCGTCGGACAACAATAAATAAATTTTTCTTCTTCTATGAAGATGCGGACTGCGGAGTTCGTTTCGCCGGGGCATCCGGACAAGGTGTGCGATGTGATCGCCGACACCGTGCTCGATGCATATCTCGCCGGGGATCCGAAGAGCCGGGTGGCGGTGGAGGTGATGGGCGGGCACAGGCACCTCACGCTCTCGGGCGAGGTGACGAGCGCGTGCGCGGTGGACGTGCCGGCGCTCGTCGCGCGGGTGGCGCCGGGGCATGCGGTGCACCGGTATTTTTCGGTGCAGAGCCCGTCGATCGCGCAGGGCGTGGACGCGGGCGGCGCGGGGGACCAGGGAATCATGACGGGGTATGCCACGCGGGAGACGGAGGCGCTCATGCCGCTCGAGTACGAGCTCGCGCGGAAGCTGTGCCGCGACATCTATGCGCGGTATCCCTTTGACGGCAAGACGCAGGTGACGGTGGCGGACGGGCGCGTGACGGCCGTCGTCGCGAGCTTTCAGAACGCGCCGAGCGGCGAACTGCTCCCGCTCGTGCGATTGCTCATCGCGGCCGACGAATACCTGGTGAATCCGGCGGGCGACTGGACGCTCGGCGGGTTCGACGCCGACTCGGGGCTTTCGGGACGCAAGATCGTCGTCGACAACTACGGGCCGGAGGTTGGCGCGGGCGGCGGATCGTTCTCGGGCAAGGATTACACCAAGGTGGACCGGTCGGGCGCCTATATGGCGCGGCGGATCGCGGTGGACGAGTTGCGAAAGCATATGGGCGGCGGTGGTGCCGGCCACGCCGATGCGGATGCGGATGCCGCGGTCTTTGCCGTGCGCGCCAAGCTCGCATATGCGATCGGCAAGGCGGAGCCCGTGATGGCGGTCGCGGAACTGCTCGATGAGCGTGGCGGCGTGCTCCGCGCGGTGCCCGTGACGGGCTATGACCTTTCGCCCGCGGGTATCCGGTCCTTCCTGCGGCTCGACGCGGTGCGATGGGCCGACACGGCGGCGTGGGGCCACTTCGGCCGCGGGTTCAGCTGGGGATAGGAATTTGCCCTTCTGAGACCAGCGGTGCGGGTGGGGCTTTCGCCGGATCCGCGGGGGCGTGAAGGTGTAGAATAGTGGTATGCGTCTTTCCTACGTTTTGATCCCGCTTGTGACGGTGGCGGTCGCCTGGCTCGGCGGACGGTTCACGGCGTCGTCGGTGCGCACGTGGTACGTGCATCTGCGGAAGCCGTCATGGACGCCGCCGGGGCGGGTGATCGGCGCCGTATGGACGGTGCTCTATATTCTCGCCGCGTGGGCGGCGATCATCGCGTGGAATGTGCCGGCGGGTACGGTGTGGGCGCCGGTGCGGGCAGGAGTGTATGCGCTCTTCTGCCTGAACGCGGCCCTTAACGTTTCGTGGAGCTGGGTGTTCTTTTATCTCCGGCGGCCGTTCGCCGCGGTGTGGGTGTGCCTTGCGCTCGATCTTACGATCGTGGCGCTGATCCAGTTGCTCGCTCCCGCATCCCTTCTTGCCGCATGGCTCCTCGTGCCGTATGCGGCCTGGGTGACGTTCGCCTGTTACCTGAACTATCGCGTGTGGGGGATGAACCGTTGACGCGGTGCGGTCGGCCGCCTATTCGCCTATTTATAGACGCACAGCCCGCGCACGATCGGTGCGACGATGAGATAGAGCTCCCAGACAAAGAGGAGCACGAACGCGATGAATGCGGCGACGGTGATGACCTTCTCCCAGGTGCGCGGATGCTCTTCGAGGCGGCGGCGGTACACGCCCTTCAGTTCGTCCCGGAGGGTGGTGAAGAAGAGATAGGCGATATAGAGCATGCCGATCGTGAAGAGCACGGTCATCGCGGCGTTGTTCGCCGGATGCCGGGCCGGTGCGCCGCAGAACGCCTGCGTGAGGAAGATGAGGAGCGAGAGCTCCGCCGCCACGGCGAAAAGCGATTTCACGACGACGGCGCCGGCCATGAGGCCGATCGCGATCGAGAGAAGCCCGAGGAGGACGGTGAGCACGATCCATACGAACGCGGCGATCGCGGTGTTGCTGACGATGATGCCGATGGCGTAGACCACGGCGATCGCGAGCGCGAGCACGGGCACGGCGCGTCGGAAGCGGAGGGGCTTCGCGGGCGCCGCGGGTTGGGGCTGCTGGTTCGTCTCCATCATAGCTTCATTCTACCAATTTTCATGCTTTAATGTGCCTATGGCGATCGTCGCACATCTCGACATGGACGCGTTCTTCGCCGCGATCGAAGAGCGGGACCATCCGCGCCTCCGGGGGTCGCCGATCGTGGTGGGCGCGGATCCGCTGAACGGGCGCGGGCGCGGCGTCGTCTCCACGGCGAACTATCCGGCGCGGGCGTACGGGATCCGCTCGGCGCTTCCGATCGCGACCGCGTGGCGGTATTCGGAGGATGCGCGCCGCCGCGGCCTGCCGCCGGCGGTATTCATGGATGTGGATATGGAGAAATACGCCGCCGTATCCCGGCGGGTGATGGCGGTCGTCCGCGATACGGTCCGTGCCGCGAGCGGCCGGCCGGCGGTGATCGGCCAGGCAAGCGTGGACGAGGCGTACATCGACCTGTCGTTCTGCGCGTCGTTCGAGGAAGCGGAGGCGCTCGCGCGGGCGATCAAGGCGGCGATCCTCGGGGCCGAGCGGCTGACGGCATCGGTGGGGATCGGGCCGAATACGCTCATCGCGAAGATCGCATCGGATTTCCGGAAGCCGGACGGGCTCACGGCCGTGCGGGATGAGGATGCCGCGGCGTTCATTGCACCGATGGCGATCCGCACGATCCCGGGCGTGGGGCCGAAGACGGAGGCGCAGCTTGCGGCGCGCGGCGTCCGGACGGTCGCCGACGCGCGCCGGTTCAGCGAGGCGGAGCTCTACGGGATGATGGGGAAGTGGGGGCTCGATCTCTATCGAAAAGTCCGGGGGGCGAGCGATGCGCCGGTCCATGAGGAGGCGATGATGCGGTCGGTGAGCGAGCAGATGACGTTCGTGCGGGACGTGCCGGTCGGCGGCGCGCGCGCGGCGCGGGACCGGAAGACGCTCGTGGACGCGCTCGCCGCGATCGCGGACGATGTTGCCGCGCGCTTGCGCGCGGAACGCGGCGCGGAGGGGTTCTCGTCGTTCCGCGCGGTCGGCATCACCGTGCGGTTCGCTGATTTTTCGACGAAGACGCGCGTGGTGACCCTGTCCCGCGCGATCGCCGTAGACGCTCCTGCGGCGGGAGAGACGCTCCGCTTCCAGTCGCTCCGGCTTTTCATGCCGTTCCTCGACCGCCGCGAGAATCCGGACCGCAAGGCGATCCGCCTTTTGGGCGTCCGCGCCGAGCGGCTTGCATGATGTCCCCACCACGCCCGCAAAAATTGCACATATCGAAAAAACGTTGTATAATAATTACAGTAACGGCAGGAATGCCGCACTATTTTGAACACGGGAGCGGAAAGATATGCGCATACGATGGAGATCGGCGGCTGGGTGCTGTTCATTGGCGGTATGTCTTGCGGCTCCTGCCCTAGGAAACGATGGCGCTCGCACGCGCCCAGAACCGGCGGATGCCGACGTCCGCCTTTTTTACCGGGCGTTGCGGGATTCGTATGATGGAAAGCACGAGATGGCGCGGGAGGAGTTCCGCGAGTACCGGGAACGCCATCCCGACGATATGCTCGTTCCTGTCCGCGTCTTGTACGATCATTTGTTCGATGTCCGCGATATGGGCATGAGCAGGGGAGAGTACGATGCGCTGATTGTCATGCTGAACGGAGCGATCTCCCGCTTCACGCGCATAGGATGCGCGGGAACGGATCTCCGGGGCATCGGCAGAAACATGCTCGACTGCAATTACGTCGGTGCGGCGCTGTACTCGTCCCGCGAGGCATTGCACCTCGCGTTTCACGGGACCCTGTGGCGCCTGATGCATAAGGACGTCATCGGCGCAGATGACCGGCGATTCTTCTTCTATATCCGCCAGCCGCATCCGTCCGCGCAGACGATGTTCCTGGCAGGGCTTCATGAGTATGAGGCAAGCAATTCCGGATGGTCGCTCATGCTGAAGATGAAGAACATTCCGACGGACATGGACGATGCGCTGCGGATCGTGAGCGGCGCGTTCGGAGACAAAAGTCCGTTCGCCGACGACGTCTGGTTCTTTGCGCTCCGCACGGAATTGGAACGCAAGCCGGGAGGCGACCGCATCGAACGGATCCATCCTCCGGCGGAGATCATCGCCCGGCTCCAACCGAGATATCCGGACAACCGGATCTTCAGGGACGGACTGACCTCTTCATTCAAGGATCCGTTTGCACGCTATTAGCTTTTGGGTTCTCCCGCCGCCACTCTCTTTTCGGGGTGCGGCGGGTTTTCTTTCCTTCCGTGCTTTTTTATTCACACCTTATCCACTCCTGAGGCCGACGGCGTTGACAAAATGCCCGGTTTTCGTCTATAATCTCTTCGTAAACCTCTTCTCTAAACCGGTCGATTGGTTTAGGTTTTTACAGCTCTCGAAGCTGTTTTTGTTGAGAAGGGGGGAGCTGGTAAAAAATCAAAATAAACTTTTAATCATTCAATTATATGGCTGAAAAGGAGAAATTCGATCGGTCCAAGCCGCACTTGAACGTCGGCACGATCGGTCACGTCGACCACGGCAAGACGACCCTCACTGCCGCGATCACGCACGTGCTCTTCATGAAGGGTCTCGCGAAGAAAGAGGAGAAGGTCGACCAGATCGACAACGCTCCGGAAGAGAAGGCGCGCGGCATCACGATCGCGCTCCATCACTCGGAGTACCAGTCGGAGAAGCGCCACTACGCGCACGTTGACGCGCCGGGCCACGCCGACTACATCAAGAACATGATCACCGGCGCCGCTCAGATGGACGGTGCGGTCCTCGTGGTTGCCGCGACCGACGGTCCGATGCCGCAGACGCGCGAGCACATCCTGCTTGCCCGCCAGGTCGGCGTGCCGTCGATCATCGTGTTCCTCAACAAGTGCGACATGGTGGACGATCCGGAACTTATCGACCTCGTCGAATCCGAGGTGCGCGAGCTCCTCACGAAGAACGGCTTCCCGGGCGACACGGCCCCGGTGATCCGCGGTTCGGCGTTGAAGGCGCTGAACGCCACCTCCGCCGACGGCGAGGATGCGAAGCCGATCATCGACCTCGTGAAGGCGATGGATGACTTCTTCCCGGATCCGGTCCGCGATCTCGACAAGCCGTTCCTCATGCCGATCGAGGACATCTTCTCGATCGAAGGCCGCGGCACCGTCGTGACGGGCCGCATCGAGCGCGGCAAGGTGAAGGTGAACGAGGAGGTCGAAGTGGTGGGCCTCCGCCCGACCGCGAAGACCGTCGTTACCGGCATCGAGATGTTCAACAAGTCGCTCGACGAGGGCCAGGCAGGCGACAACGCCGGCTTGCTCCTCCGCGGCCTCAAGAAGGAGGACGTGGAGCGCGGCCAGGTGCTCGCGAAGCCGGGCTCGGTGACCCCGCACTCGGAGTTCGAAGGCGAGATCTACGTGCTCTCGAAGGAAGAGGGCGGCCGCCACTCTCCGTTCTTCAAGGGCTATAAGCCGCAGTTCTATATCCGCACCACGGACGTGACCGGCGAGGTCTCGCTTCCGGAGGGCATGGAGATGGTCATGCCGGGCGACACCGTCAAGATCACGGTGAAGCTCATCACCCCGGTCGCCATGGAAGACAAGATGCGTTTTGCCATCCGCGAGGGCGGCAAGACCGTCGGCGCCGGCGTCGTGACGAAGATCGTCAAGTAAGATAACGCAACCCCCCTCTTTTTTTGGACCGGCCCCGTGCAGACACGAAGGTCCAAAAAGAGGGGGGTTTTGTGTTATCCTGCGCTGGTCTATTGTCGCGGCACCGGACGCCTTAAGTTAGTGCTTCATCGGAGAAGTTCGAATCCGGTGCGCAAAACAAAAAACCCGTTGCTGGGTTTTTGCGGATCCAAGCATAGTACTGAAGAATCCGGGCTGACACCATAATTATGGTAGCAGCTCAAAGAGATCTGTCAAAATATTTTTTAATATTTATTTAATGTTTTCCTTCGATGTTTTTCGGCGGGGGTGCGAGGATTTGCCCCTTGTGAATCCATGAGTGTCAACCCGGATTCAGCACTATGCCACCCCCGGAGGCATTCTATAAAATCGTGGGTTAAAACTATCCAAAGTCAGCCGCACTACTTATTTGACAGTTTTGCCGGTTTTGCTATACTCCTCTGGTACTCAAATGGCCAAGACCGACGTTCCCCAGAAACTGCGCCTGCGCATCAAGTCGTACGATCACAAGCTGATCGACAATTCGGCGCGCCAGATCATCGAGGCGGCCGAGCGCAATGACGCGAAGGTGACGGGCCCGATCCCGCTCCCGACGGAGGTGAAGCATTACACCGTCAACCGCTCGACCTTCGTCCACAAGGACGCCCGCGAACAGTTCGAGCTCCGCGTGCACAAGCGCCTTGTCGAGATCCTGAACCCCAGCCAGAAGATCATCGAGTCCCTCTCAAACCTGAACCTTCCGGCGGGCGTGGATATCGAGATCAAGATGGTATAGGGCCAAAAACAAAAAAAAGAGCCGCGCAGAGATGCGCGGCTTTTGTTTTGGTGCGGCGATGCGGGCGTTATTGCGCAGGGATCCCTGCAAGGCACTTCGTTTCCGAACCGACAAGATCGGACTGGCTGATATGGATCGTCCAATGCACGGGACCATCGGTTTGGACGACCATGACATACGGCTGCGAGACGCCTTCCTTTGCGATCTTTACATTGTCTCTGCGCAGCGCTTCGGCGGCTACGGCGCCGTTTTTCCCGATGTGATTGAAGGCGATGAATGCCGTTCCGCCAGGATTGCCGTAGTGGGTGAGGAAAAAATACGTACACACCGTGTCGCCGGGGAGTTTGGTGTCGGCAGGCATCACGAACGGCGCCACCGTGAGCTTTTGCGCAAGGATGACATTCGGCTGCTGCGCCCCTGTCTCGACGATAACGAAGAGTGTGATGAACGCCACGAATGCCGCGATGGCGGCAGACATGCTGCTCCTTCTCATGGTCCTCCTTCCTTCCGTAGGGCGGCGGTTCCGTCCTGCTGATTTTCTTATACTCCCGCCATGGTGCGATGTCCATAGGAGCGGTCGGCATTATTTGACATCGAAATCCGTTCTGCTATAATCCTTCACAAGGTTTGCTCGGCAGTTTTATGCATATCATCCATTTCCCCGAGGCTCAGCCCGGCGCAGAAAAACGGACTCCGTTTTCTCTGGTGCCCGTCCGATGACGGGTAGGGAGGTTGGTTTGTGAAAACTCCGGCGCCGAACCGGAGTTTTCCTTAAACCTTTACTGGATTCCGCCCGGTCGCGATTCAAAGCCGCGACTCGATAAAAGAGGCGGACGATCAAGAAAATGTCATATATTTTAGGCAAAAAATTGAAGATGACCCAGATCTGGAAAGAGGTCGAGGTCAAGGTGTCGAAGGATAAGAAGGTGGTCACCGAGAAGATCCTTAAAGTCGTCCCTGTCACGGTCATTCACGCAGAGCCGAACACGGTGGCGCTTTTGCGTACGTCGGAGCGGGATGGCTATGAGGCGGTCCAGGTGGCGCTCGGCAAGCAGAAGCGGGAATTCCGCAACCGTCCGAACCAGAAGGTGGATGTCGCCTCCCGCGCGGTGGGCGATGCCATCAGCATCGATTCGTTCCAAGAGGGGGACAAGGTCCGCGTGAGCGGACTCACGAAGGGGCGCGGCTATCAGGGCGTCGTGAAGCGCCACGGATTCCATGGCGGCCCCAAGACGCACGGCCAGAAGAACCGCTATCGCCACCCCGGCTCCATCGGATCCACCGCGTTCCAGCGCGTCGTTCCGGGCCGCCGTATGGCGGGACACATGGGAACGGAGCGAGTCACGATCAAGAATCTTGTCGTCGCGGCCGTGGATAAGGAAAAGAACCTGATCTTCCTCCGCGGAGCGGTCCCGGGCGCGAACGGGAGCCTTTTGGAGATTTCAAGCGCCAAATAACGAAATTCATGAAGACGGACGTATACAATTTGAAGAACGAGGTCGTGGGAAGCGTGGAGCTTCCGGACGCCGTGTTCGGCGCGAAGTGGAACGCGAAGCTTGTCGCGCAGGTGCTCGAGGCCCAGCGCGCGAACGCCCGCGTGCCGTGGGCGCACGTGAAGGACCGCAGCGAGGTGCGCGGCGGCGGCAAGAAGCCGTGGCGCCAGAAGGGGACCGGCCGGGCGCGGCACGGATCCACCCGCTCGCCGATCTGGGTGGGCGGCGGCAAGGCGCATGGTCCGCGCAACGAGCGTGATTATTCGCAGAAGGTGAACAAGAAGATGAAGCGCGTCGCGCTCTTCGCGGTTCTTTCGCGCAAAGCGAAGGACGGCGAGCTCAAAGTGTTCGACACGCTCGCGATCGAATCGCCCAAAACGAAGCTTGCGGCGGCGGCGCTCGCGGCGATCGTCGCGCCGAAGAAGGGCGAAAAGCGATTCGATGCGCTCCTCGTCTCGGGTAATGACAACAAAAACCTGTTCCGGGCGACGAACAATCTCCAAAAGACGCAGGCGATCGGAGCGGATTCCCTCAATATCTACGACATCCTGAACCATAAGAACCTTTTTATCGAAAAGAGCGCGGTCGAGACCATCGAAAAGCACTATACGATATAACCGATCTTCATTCATCGCCATGACCGACCCTATGCTCATCAAGAAACCGTGGATCACGGAGAAAGCGACGCGGCTGACCTCTTCCAATCAGTATATTTTTATGGTAAAATCCTCGGCGACGAAGCCGGAGGTGAAGAAGGCGATCCATGCGCTTTATAACGTGGACCCGATCGCGGTGAACATCCTGAATCGCGCCGGGAAGGTTAAGCGGTCCGGCCGCGGTATCAAGGGCCGCACGGAGGGATACCGGAAGGCCATCGTCACCATTAAAGAAGGCCAAAAGATCGATCTGAACTAGCACTATGAAGAGCTATAAACCCACAAGCGCCTCGCGGCGCCAAATGACGACCGCCGATTACCGCACTTTGACGAAGGGCGTGCGTCCGCATAAGCCGCTGCTCGTCACGCTCCGCTCCAATGCTGGCCGCAATGCCCAGGGACGGATCACCGTGCGCCATCAGGGCGGCGGGAACAAGAAGCGCTATCGCATCATTGATTTCAAGCAGAACCGGATGAACGAGAAGGCGACCGTCCAGACGATCGAATACGATCCGTACCGAACGGCATTCATCGCGCTCGTGCAGTATGCGGACGGGACCCGTTCCTATATCTTGGCGGCGGAGAAAATGAAGACGGGAGATGAGATCGTCACCGGAGAGACGGCGCCGCTCAAGAACGGCAACCGCATGCAGCTCCGCAACATTCCAGTGGGGTATCAGGTTTACAATATCGAAATGAATCCGGGGCAGGGGGGCGTGCTTGCGCGTTCGGCGGGAACGTATGCGGAGGTGCTCGCGAATGCCGACGGATACACCGACCTTAAGATGAAGTCCGGAGAGGTGCGGCGCGTTCTTTGGACGTGCCTTGCGTCGCTCGGGCAGGTTTCGAACGCGGAATGGACGCTCGTGAATTTCGGCAAGGCGGGCCGCTCGCGCTGGATGGGCATCCGTCCGACGGTGCGCGGCAGCGCCATGAACCCGGTCGACCATCCGTACGGCGGCGGTGAAGGAGCGCAGCCGCGCGGCACCCGCAAGCCGAAGGACGTCTGGGGCAATGTGACCGGCGGCCGGAAGACCCGCAACAAGAAGAAGCGGTCGAATAAGCTGATCGTGAAGCGCCGCGTCGGCGTCCGCAACCGGAACAACAAATAATATCGCACCACCACTCCTATGTCTCGCTCGCTCAAAAAAGGACCGTTCGTCGATCCGAAGCTCATGAAGAAGGTAATGAACGCCAAGCCGGGTTCCGGCACGGTGATCAAGACCTGGTCGCGCGCCTCGGAGATCGCTCCCGAATTCGTGGGGCATGTGTTCGGCGTCCATAACGGCCGCACGCATATCGAGGTCCGCGTCACCGAAGAGATGGTGGGTCATCGCCTGGGCGAGTTCTCGCCGACGCGCAAATTCGTCCGCCACGGGGGAAAGATGCAGAAAGAGCTTGAGATGAAAGCGGCGGCTCCGGCGCCCGCGGCGAAAGGACCGGCAAAAAAATAACATCGAACCATGGCAACCACCGAGTATAAAGCAACGCTCCGCTATCTTCGCCAGGCGCCCCGAAAGGTGCGCAGCGTTGCCAACCTCGTAAAGGGGCTTTCGGTGAACGAAGCGGAAGCGCAGCTCATGGTCCAGACGCGACGCCCATCGAAAGCGCTCCTTAAGCTCTTGCGTTCCGCGGTCGCGAATGCTAAAAATAGCAAGACCGTGGACCCTCAGCATCTTTTCGTGTCGGGCATCCATGTGGATGGCGGCCCGATGCTGAAGCGCATCCTGCCGCGCGCGCGCGGGAGCGCGTCTCCGATCCAGAAGAAGATGAGCCACGTGACGCTGATACTCGGCGTGAACGAATCCTTGAAGCCCCGCTTCACGATCGTTCCTCCGAAGAAGGCGAAGCTTCCGCCCGGGGAGGCCCCGCGCGTGAAGGCCAAGAAGCCGAAGACGCCCGATAAGGCGGAGCCGCAGTCGAAGCAGGCCCCCGGATTCTGGAAGCGCCGTTTCGGCCGTAAAGCGATCGGCGAATAGCATCACTATTATGGGACAGAAGATCAATCCAAATTCATACCGCTTGGGAATTTCGAAGGGCTGGCCGGTGCGCTGGTTCCTTAAAGGCGGCTATGCGCAGTTCCTTGAAGAGGATGAGGCGATCCGCAAGACGATCAATAAGAGGATCGGCCTTGCCGGCGTTGCGAACATCGAGATCGAGCGCACGCAGGGCAATCTCCGGGTGTTCATCCGCGCGGCGCGTCCGGGCCTTGTGATCGGCCGCGGCGGAAAGGGGATGGAGGATCTTCAGAAGGCGGTCGTCGACGCGATCCGCCGCGTGCGCGAATCGTCGCCGAAGAACGGCGGCAAGAAAGGCGCGCCGGCAAAGATCGCGCTCAGCCTCAATGTGGAGGAGCTCAAGCGCACCGATGTTTCCGCCAGATACACCGCCCAGCAGATCGCCTGGGACCTCGAGAAGCGCATCCGTTTCCGCCGCACGATGAAGAAGTATCTCGAGGGGCTTCTCCAGAACCGCGACGTAAAAGGCGCGAAGGTCCTGCTCAAAGGCCGTCTTGACGGCAACGAGATCGCACGCAATGAGCACCTTTCGAAGGGTTCGCTTCCGCTGCAGACGCTTCGCGCGAACATCGATTACGGCACGGCGACCGCATACACGACGTACGGCACGATCGGCGTCCGCGTCTGGATCTATAAAGGCGAGGTTTTCAAAAAGACCGAGAAGGATAAAGAAGAGGAGGGTGGCCGCATGCGTCCCGCGATGCGCCGTCCGTCGCCCCGATTTTAATCATCCGAACCATGTTGCTTCCTAAGAAAGTAAAACATCGCAAATGGCAGAAGGGACGCTCCCGCACGCGCGCCGTCGAGACGCGCGGGCTCGATTTGAGCTACGGTTCGTTCGGCCTCAAGTCGCTCGAGTCGGCGTGGGTGAACTCCCGCCAGATCGAAGCGGCGCGAAAGACGATCACGAACTACCTCAAGCGCGATGGGCGCCTGTGGATCCGCATCTTCCCCGATAAGCCGATCACCCAGCAGGCGCCGGAGAAGACGCTCGGCGGCGGCAAAGGCTCTGTTGACCATTATGTGTTCCCGGTGAAGCCCGGACGCGTGCTTTTCGAGATCGATGGCGTCACGGCGGTGCGGGCGAAGGAGGCGCTCCGTCTTGCATCGTTCAAGCTTCCGGTAAAGGCCCGCGTCATCGAAAAATAATTTTATCGCCATGAAGAAGAACGACATCAAAGAACTGAAGAACAAGTCGCTCGGCGAACTCGAGCGCATCGTTGCGGAATCGGGCGAGAAGCTCCGGGGGCTTCGTTTCGACCTCGCCGCGGGCAAGGTGAAGAACGTGAACGAAGTGCACGAGACGCGCCGCCGGATCGCGCGCGCGAAGACATTCATCGCGCAAGCAGCGGCTTCACCATCGGCGAACAGTAAATAAGGATCACAATGGCAAACACCAAAGAACAAGTGAAAAAGAGGAAGATCGTCGGGGTCGTCGTGTCGGACAAGATGACGAAGACCCGGGTGGTCGCCGTGGAGCGCCTTAAGAAGCATCCGAAGTACCAGAAGTATTACCGCGTGACGGCCAAGTTCAAGGCGCACGACGAGAACAACGAGTACAAGGCGGGGGATAAGGTCACCATCGAAGAGGCGCGCCCGATGTCGAAGGAAAAGCGCTGGAAGATCGTGAACAAGATCGCATAACCATCGAGCCATGATACAGGAACGTTCAGTCATCAAAGTAGCGGACAACAGCGGCGCCAAGGTGGTGCGGTGCTTCCGCATCCTCGGCGGCACGCGGCACCGCTATGCGGGCGTCGGCGACATCATCGTCGCATCGGTGCAGAGCGCCGAGCCGCGCAAGCCGGTCAAAAAGAAGGATGTCGTGAAGGTGCTCGTGGTCCGCACGAAGAACGCGATCCGCCGGCGCGACGGCTCCTACGTTCGCTTCGATGAGAATGCGGTCGTGCTCATCGACGCCAAGAAGGAGCCCACGGCGACGCGCATCTTCGGTCCGCTGCCGCGGGAGCTTAAGGAGAAAGGGTATGAAAAGCTGATGACGATGGCAGAGGAGATCGTCTAACCGATATTTTTTCCATGAAACTCAAGAAAGGAGACAACGTAAAAATGATGGTAGGCAAAGACCGCGGAAAGACGGGGGCGATCATCGCCGCGTTCCCGCGCGAAGAGCGGGTGACGGTCGAAGGCCTCAATCTCGTCAAGAAGCGCGCAAAGCCCCGCATGCAGGGGGAGAGCGGCCAGACCGTCGCGGTGGCGCGTCCGATCGCGGCATCAAAAGTGATGCTTATCTGCCCGAATTGCAAGCAGCCGACCCGCGTCGGCGGGCGCATCGAAGGCGATCGAAAGGTCCGTTACTGCAAAAAGTGCAAAGCAATCATTTAACCATGGCCGGAAAGACGAACACCAACCGAAAAGCGATCCGGGCCTATCTTGAGAAGGTCGTTGTTGACGCGGGCGTCGGGCGCCTCGCCCAGCAGCCGAGCTTCGAGGAGAAGATCCTCCCGCAGGTGATGCGCGACATTGCCGCGATCACGGGGCAGCAGGCCCAGATCCGCCGCGCGAAAGAGTCCATCGCCGGATTCAAGCTCCGCGAGGGCGGCATTGTCGGCCTTCGTGTGACGCTTCGCCGAGAGAAAATGGTTGATTTTTTCGAGCGTTTGATTACAATAGTGTTGCCTCGCGTGAGGGACTTCGGCGGGCTCGAGCATTCGGCGATCGACCAGGGCGGCACGCTCAACGTCGGCATCCGTGACCACTATGTGTTCCCGGAGATCTCGCCGGAGAAGTCGCCGGTCTCGTTCGCGCTCGGCGTGAGCGCGGTGCCGAAGAAGCGGGATCGCGATGTTTCCGTCGAGAAGTTCCGGGAGTTCGGCGTTCCGATGAAGAAAGAGGCGCCGGCCGGAAAAGCGAAGGCAAGGGCGAGAAAGAAGAAATAATCATATGGCAAAAGAATCCGTCATCGCGCGCAGCAAAAAGCGCCCCAAGTATTCGACCCGTGTCGTGCGGCGCTGTTTCCGCTGCGGACGCAAGCGCGGCTATATGCGCGACTTCGGACTGTGCCGCATCTGCTTCCGTGAAATGGCGACCGCTCAGCAGATCCCGGGCGTAAAGAAAGCGAGCTGGTAATCCTATGTACTACAACATCCTTTCCGAAATGAAGAATGCGGTGCGCGCCCAGAAGGATCGGGTCGTTTTCCCGTACTCCAAAATGGACTTTGCCATCCTCAAGAAGCTTGCCGATGCCGGCTATGTGAAGAGCGCGGAGAAGGAAGCCGCGGGACGCATGAGCGTGATCGCGGTGCGCCTTGCCTACAAGGGCAAGGAAGCGGCGATGAGCGATTTCAGGATCGTGAGCAAGCCCAGCCGACATTTCTATTCCGATTACCGAAGTCTGCCGACGGTCAAGCAGGGCCATGGGCTTTCGATCGTTTCCACCTCGAAGGGGATCATGACCGGGGCGGAGGCGAAGAAGCAGAAGGTCGGCGGAGAGTATCTTTTCGAGGTCTGGTAGCGATTCTCATTCCACTATTATCACCATGAGCCGTCTTATCAAAAAACCCATCACGATTCCCGCCGGCGTTACCATCGCAGAGCATGGCGGCGTTGTGACGGTCAAAGGCCCGAAAGGGGAGCTCGCGATCAAGGTTCCGCAAGGCGCCGCAGTGACGATTGATGCGCAGCAGGCGCAGGTGGGCGGCGCAGGCACCGCCCCGAAAACGACCGCAGGACAGGGAACGCTGTGGGCGTTGCTTGCGAACGCGATCGAAGGGGTCACGAACGGATTCACGAAGGTGCTCGAGATCGAAGGCGTCGGATACGGCGCCGCGACGGAAGGTAAGGACCTTGTGCTGCGCCTCGGCTATGCCCTTCCGGTCCGCCGGCCGATTCCCGCGAACGTCACGATCACCATCGATAAGAACGCCATCACCGTTTCGGGCATCGATAAGAATGCGGTGGGCCAGGCGGCGGCGGACATTCGCGCGCTGAAGAAGCCGGAACCGTACAAGGGGAAAGGGATCCATTATCGCGGCGAGGTCATCCGGCGGAAGGTCGGCAAGAAAGCGGGGACCGGCGCCTAATCGTCTTATCCGCCATTATCACCATCATGAAGGCAATCAAGAAACTCAATGTAAAGCGTTCGCGGCGCGCAGCGCGCACCCGCGCAAAGATCACCGGAACCGCGGAGCGGCCGCGCCTTGCGGTGCGCCGGAGCAACCGTTATTTCTACGCACAGCTGATCGACGACGCAAAGGGGCACACGATCGTTTCCGCATCGAGCTTTTCGCTCGGGGGCGCGGCCGCTTCGGGCGGAAAGAAAACGACCAAGTCCGAAAATGCGTTTGCGATCGGGGAGCTCCTCGGAAAGAAGGCGAAGGAGAAGGGCATCGGGGCGGCGGTCTTCGATCGGCGTTCGTACAAGTTCCATGGCCGCGTGAAGAGCTTCGTCGATGGCGCAAAAAAATCAGGACTTACGATATAACCGCATGGCCGAAAGCAATATCCAAAATATGAATACCAAGCCCCAGGCGCAGACGCCCGACCGCCGGATGGAAGGCGGCCGCCCGCAGGGTGGAGGGCGCGGCCCGCAGTACGGACGCCGCCCGGATCGAATGCGCCCCGTAGTGCGCGATGAGTTCAAGGAGCGCGTGCTCGACAATCGCCGCGTTACGCGCGTGGTCGCAGGCGGCAAGCGCTTCCGGTTCCGCGTCACGATCGTGATCGGGGATGAAAAGGGCCGCGTCGGCATCGGCGTGGCGAAGGGGCTCGATGTGCAGCAGGCGGTCGCGAAAGCGAAAGCGGACGCGAAGAAGCATCTCGTTCTGGTCGGCCTCAAGGACGGCCGCACGATCGCCCACGAGGTCGGCGCCAAGTACAGCGCCGCCAAGGTGATGATCAAGCCCGCGAGCAAAGGCCACGGCCTCCGCGCCGGCGGATCGGTCCGCTTCGTGCTCGCGTTCGCGGGCATCAAGGACGCGACGGCAAAGATCCTCGGCCGCACGCCGAACAAGCTGACGAACGCCATGGCGACCATCGAAGCCCTGAAAACGCTCAAGGCCTGATCGATCCGGCCGGGTTCCAAATTGCAACACACAAATTCCATCATGAAACTCCATTCAAGAAATCCTATCCGCGCGAAGCGCCTTCAGCGCATCGGCCGCAGCGGCAAGCGCGGCAGCTATTCGGGGCGGGGCGTAAAGGGACAGCGCTCGCGTTCCGGCCATCGTATACGCCCGGCGGAGCGGGATATCATCCTTAAGATCCCGAAGGCGCGCGGCTTCCGCAATAAGCCGAAGGCTCCCGCGCCGGTCGTTTTCAATCTGAACGTCATTTCCGAAAAGCTCAAGGCGCACGCCACGGCGGGCGCGCCGCTCGCGGTGGGGTATGCGCTCCTTCGTGCGGCAAAGATGATCAAAAAGGACTATAAAGGACGCGTGAAGATCCTCGGCGCGGGCGAGATCGCATTCCCGATCGCCGTTTCCGGATTCGAGGTGTCAGTGAGCGCAAAGGAAAAGATCCAAAAAGCAGGCGGAAGCGTACAATAAGGATATGGAACGGTTGCTGCAGGTATTCCGGGTGAAGGAGGTCCGCAACAAGGTCTTGATCGTCCTGGGGCTTTTGGCGGCGTACCGCGTGCTTGCGGCGATCCCGATACCGGGAGTGAACGCCCAGGCGCTTCAGAATTATTTCAGCACGAACCAGTTCCTCGGGTTCCTTAACTTTTTCTCCGGCGGCGGCCTTGCAAATCTTTCGGTCGTCATGTTGGGCGTGGGCCCGTATATCACGTCCACCATCGTCATGCAGCTCATGACGATCATCTTCCCGAAGATGAAGGAAATGTACTACGAGGAGGGGACCCGGGGCCAGGCGAAGTTCAATCAATATTCCCGCCTTCTCACCGTGCCGTTCGCCTTCATCCAGTCGTACGGGTTCCTTACCCTGCTCATTTCGCAGGGCGTCATTCCGCGTCCCGATGCGTTCAGCATGGTCCGGAACGTTATCGTGATCACGTGCGGTTCGATGATCGCGCTGTGGCTCGGCGAGCTCATCAGCGAGCAGAAAGTCGGAGATGGCGTTTCGCTCATCATCTTGGCGGGCATCGTCGCCGGCCTGCCCCGCGCCGTCGGCGTCGCGATCGCGTCCTACACCCCTCAGCTTCTCACGTCGTATCTTGGATTCATCGTCGCCGGCGCGGCGCTCATTGCGGGCGTGGTATATCTGAACGAAGGCGAGCGGAAGATCCCCGTCGCATATGCCCGTCGGGTCCGCGGCAACAAGATGTATGGCGGCGCGCAGAGCTATCTCCCGCTCAAGGTGAATTCCGCGGGAATGATCCCGCTCATCTTTGCCATTTCGGTCCTGCTTTTCCCGCAGTTCCTGGCGCAGATCGTTGCGGTATTCTCGGCCTCGTGGGGGCTCCGGATCAATAATTTCGCGCAGGGATTCATCTCGAACCAGCTGTATTACGGGATCACCTTCTTCCTGCTCGTATTCATCTTTACGTACTTCTATACGGCCATCACATTCAACCCGGAAGAGATCGCGAAAAATCTCCAGCGGAGCGGCGGTTTCGTCCCGGGCATCCGTCCGGGCGAGAACACGGAAAAATATTTCGGCTCTCTCGTGAATCGCATCACGCTTTTCGGTGCCGCGTTCCTCGGGATCATCGCGATCCTTCCGATCATCGTACAGTCGGTGACCGGCCTTTCGGTCGTCACGATCAGCGGCACCGCGCTTCTGATCGTCGTTGCGGTCGCGCTCCAGACGATGCGGGCAGTGGATTCGCAGCTCACCGTCAGGGAATACGAGGGGATAGAATAGCCATCCCCTCCATCCGCTCGAGATTACGACGTCCCGCGCTGCTGCGCGGGCGTTTCGTTTTCGGCCGTCTTCGCGGCCTCCGAGGCCTCTCAGGCGGATGGAGGGGATGGCTATTCTATCGTGTTCACGTATCGCAACGGAAATATTTTGAATCGTGGAAATATTCTGCTACAATGGAGGCATTCATGGAATACGACATCATCTTCGTCGCGGGGCCGCAGGGATCGGGCAAGGGCACGCAGGGAAAACGGCTTGCCGAAAAGCTCGATTTTTTATTCTGGGAGATGGGCGGGACGCTCCGGGCGATCCTCGCCGAAGGCGGGCCCCTTGCAGGGAGGATCAAAGCCATCGATCACGGGAAACTGCTGGACGACGATCTTATTCTCGAGATCCTGAAGGAGAAGCTGCCCCTCGTTCCGGAGGGGCGCGGCATCATTTTCGACGGCGTGCCGCGGCGGATCCGGCAGAGCGAGTTCATGATCGGGTGGTTGCGGGAGCGGGGGCACGAAGGACGGATGGCGACGCTCTATATCGATCTTTCGCGTGATGAGTGCAAGCGGCGGCTGCTTTTGCGCGCCGAGCGCGAAGGGCGCGCGGACGACACGCCCGAGGCGATCGATCAGCGCTTCCGGGATTTTGACGACGAGATCCATGCGGCGATGGAATATCTGAAGGACCATACGAGATTCATCACGATCGACGGCGCGCCCGCGCCCGATGCGGTCGCCGCGGCGATCGAAGGGGCCCTCGGCCGGTGAACGACAATGGCAATGGAACGGAAACATATCATCACGATCGGAGGATTGCCGGGGAGCGGGAAGTCGAGCGCTGCGGCGGGGGTGGCATCAGCGCTCGGATACGAACATTTTTCGTCGGGGGATCTTTTCCGGAAGATGGCGGCGGAGCGGGGCGTATCGATCGAGGAGATGAACATCGTTGCGGAGCAGCAGAAGGCGATCGACGAGGGCGTTGACGCGATGCTCCGGGCGCTTGGCAGCGGGAAGGAAAACATCGTCATCGATTCCCGCATGGCGTTTCACTGGATCCCCGATTCCTTCAGGGTGTTTTTGCGTCTCGATCCGACCGTCGCTGCGCGGCGGATATTCGCCCAGGTGAGCAACGGCGAGCGGATGGGCCAGGGTCCGGCTTCGCTCGAGGAGATCATCCAGAAGACGCTCGCGCGCATCGAGAGCGAAAAGAAGCGGTATCGGGACCTGTATGGGGTCGATTTTACCGATATTTCCCAGTACGACATGGTCATCGACACCGGAACGCATGATCTGCGGAGCGTCATCGCAATGATCGTCGAAGTGTACGAACGGTGGCTTGTCAATCCGAATTCATAAGCGCATCACTATACTATGGAATATCGGACCCCATCGGAGATCAGGATCATGGCGGAAGGCGGACGGCGCCTTGGCGCGGTGCTGCAGCGCCTGAAGAGCGAGGTGCGGCCCGGCGTGACGACGATATCGCTTGACCGCATCGCGCGAACGCTCATCGTCGAGGGAGGCGATACGCCGGCATTCCTGAACTACCGTCCTGCCGGCGCGCGGCATGGCTACCCGTACACGCTGTGCGCGTCGGTGAACGACGTCGTCGTGCACGGACAGCCGTCGGACTACGTCCTGCGCGATGGCGACATCGTCTCGCTCGACCTTGGCCTGAAACACGGCGGATTCTATCTCGATGCCGCGGTCACCGTCGCCGTCGGGCGGGCATCCGCGGAAGACAAGAAGCTGATGGCGGCGACGGAGGAAGCGCTTGCCGCCGGCATCAAGGAGGCGAAGCCGGGGTGGACGCTGGGAGATATCGGCTGGGCGATCGAGCGCGTGGTGCGCAAACGAAGGTTCACGATCGTTGACGGCCTTACGGGCCATGGCATCGGCCGCGTGCTTCATGACGAACCGACCGTCTTCAATTACGGCGATCGCGGCACGGGAATGGCGCTTGCGCCCGGAATGGTGATCGCCATCGAGCCCATGGTGTCCGCAGGAGGGAGCGATATCGTCCAGCTGCGCGACGAAAGCTACGGCACCGCCGATCGGTCCCGCGCGGCGCATTTCGAGCATACCGTCGCGATCACGGAACGCGGCCCGCTCGTTCTCACGAAGGCATGACCGCTCCGGCCGCGGGAGTGGTATCATTATCCTATGGCGCAGCCATATCTTTCCATCATCATTCCCGCATATAACGAGGGGGAACGGCTTCCGTCGACGCTCGTCGATATGGACAAGCGCCTTGCGGGCGCGGATTATTCCTATGAGATCATCGTCGTGAACGACGGATCGACCGATAATACGGCGGCGATCGCGCGGAACATGGCGAAGATGGTGCGGAACCTCAAACTGGTCGATGCGGCGGCGAACGGCGGAAAAGGCGCGACGGTGCGGCAGGGGATGCTGCTTGC
This sequence comes from bacterium, assembly GCA_021817655.1. GTDB lineage: Bacteria > Patescibacteriota > Minisyncoccia > UBA6257 > 2-01-FULL-56-20 > JAKAGE01. The sequence goes on along the minus strand of JAKAGE010000001.1, from coordinate 6,407 downwards.
CGCCGGCGCGATCCGGCTTTTCACCGACGCCGACAATTCCACCTCCATCGACCAGTTCGCCGCCATGATCCCGCTGTTCAAGGAAGGCGCGGACGTCGTGATCGGCTCGCGCACGGCGCGCGGGGCGACGCTCGATCCGCCGGAGCCGTGGTTCAGGCGGATTCCGGGCGTTCTCGGAAATATCGTGTTCCAGTCCGTGCTCGGGCTCTGGGGCATCTGGGATACGCAGTGCGGATTCAAGGCGTTCACCGCCGAGGCCGCCGAGCGGATCTTCACCCTTTCGAGCGTTCCCGGATGGGGCTTCGACGTAGAGGTTCTGGCGCTCGCGAAGCGGATGGGCTATACGATCAGGGAGATCCCGGTCCACTGGGTCAATGATACCCGTTCGCACGTGAAGGCGTCGGCCTACTTGAAAGTTCTTCGGGAAACCGGTATGATTCGTTGGAAGTTATGGAGGGACGGATACCACCTCCGGACGGAAAAACAACCGCGTAACGACAGCGCCCTTTCTTAACCACTATGAGCAAGCAATATCTTACGAAGGAGCGCCTCGAGGAGTTCAAGGCGGAACTTGACGATTTGAAGAATAAGCGGCGCAACGATGTCGCCCAGCGCCTGAAGCAGGCAAAGGAATACGGGGATCTTTCCGAAAATTCGGAGTATGCGGAGGCGCGCGAGGAGCAGGCGAACGTCGAGATGCGCATTTTCGAGCTGGAGGACCTCTTGAAGTCGGCGGTGATCATCGAGAAGAACGGGAGCGGGAGCGACGTCGTTGCGGTCGGGTCCGTCGTGACGATCAAGAAAGGAGACAAGACGTCCACCTATGCCATCGTGGGAAAATACGAAGCGAAACCGGAAGAAGGCCGCATCTCAGACGAATCTCCGCTCGGAAAAGCGTTCCTCGGCCACAAGCCGGGGGACAAGGTTCCGGTCACGACCCCCGCGGGGAGCGCGACCTACGAGATACTCAAGATCGAATAAACGACGAAGAAGGGGGCCCCTCGAAAGAGGGGTTTTTCTTTGCTATGATAATCCCATGCTTGAGGACATCATCGCCGAACGGCGCAAAAAGCTCGAAACGATCCGGGCCGCAGGGATCGATCCGTATCCCGCGCGGGTGAAGCGGTCGTCCGAGATCGCGCACGCGCTTGCGGAGTTTGACCGGATCGCGAACGAAATGGCGCCGGTGTCGCTTGCGGGCCGCCTGCGAAGCATGCGCGACCAGGGGAAGATCGTTTTCGCCGACATCGAAGACGGTACGGGAAAGATCCAGGCGGTATTGAAAGACGATGTTCTGAAAGAAAATGAATTTGCACTCTGGCGCGCGAACCTCGATATCGGGGATTTCGTATCCGTGACCGGTCCGCTTTTCGTGACGAAGCGCGGCGAGAAGAGCATCGAGGTGCGCGAACTCCAGTTCGGCGGGAAAACACTCCTGCCGCTGCCCGACAAATGGGACGGACTTGAGGACGTCGAATTGCGCCTGCGGGAACGGTACGTCGACCTTATCATGCATCCGGACGTGCGCGCGATGTTCGTAAAGAAAGGGATGTTCTGGGCGGGCATCCGTGATTTCCTCGCGCAGCACGGATTCGTCGAGGTGGAGACGAGCGTGCTCGAACCGGAGGCGGGCGGCGCCGAAGCAGAGCCGTTCAGGACGCACCACAATGCGCTCGACGCGGATTTTTATCTGCGCATCTCGCTCGAATTGCAGCTTAAGAAACTCGTCGTGGGCGGGATGGGGAGCGTGTTCGAGATCGGCCGCGTGTTCCGCAATGAGGGCATCGACCGGGATCACCTCCAGGATTTCACCTTTATGGAATGCTACTGGGCATACCATGACTATAAGGAGCTCATGAAACTCATGCAGAAAATGTTCCGTTGTGCGATCGAACGCTCCATGGGAACCTTGCGCACGACATGGCAGGGATATGAGATCGCATGGGATGAGGAATGGCCGGAGGTGGATTATGTGCATGCGTTCAAAGAGGCGAATGGCGGAATGAATCCGCTTACGGCCTCGCGGGACGAGCTGTTCGGCACAGCAAGAGAACTCGGCCTCGCGCCGGAACAGAATCTGGAGAAAGGGCGGCTCATCGACCTCATCTATAAAAAAACGGTGAGGCCGACGCTCATCCAGCCGTGCTTCCTCATCAATACGCCAGTCATCATTTCGCCGCTCGCGAAGGCGTCGAGGGAACATCCGGAGATCGCGGAGCGGTTCCAGATCGTGGCGTGCGGGACGGAGCTCGGAAACGGGTTTTCGGAGCTGAATGACCCCGTGGATCAGCGTGCCCGCCTCGAGGCGCAAATGGCGCTCAGGAAAAAAGGGGACAAGGAGGCGATGTCCGTTGACGAGGACTTCCTCCGCGCGCTCGAATATGGCATGCCGCCGACCGCAGGGTTCGGCATGTCGGAGCGGGTATTCTCGGTTCTTGTCGACAAGCCTATGCGCGAGACCGTGTTCTTCCCGCTTATGCGGAGGAAGAAATAAGTGAACGCCGCCCGGGGGATGGGGCGGCGTTTTGTTGGGGATAGAGAGGTTCAGTTGGTTTCGCCGCCACTTTCAAAAATGGCGCGGATCACGCACAAATTTTCTGAAAGCTTCTTCCTGATCGCTTTCTGGCGGCTTTTGATGTAATCCGGAGAGACTCTCATTTCTCTGGCCATGCAGCACACGGTGTCATGATTGAGGGTCCAGAGAAGGATTTGCAGATCCTCCTCGCTGAAGTCGGGCGCCTTGCGGAGGGTGGCAAGCGTTTTCTGCTGTATGGTGCGTCGGCTCCCGGTTGCCGCTTCATTCTCGATGAAAATTGCTTCCGGTGACAATGCCACAGCGCTGCTGAGGCTTACCTCTTTCCGGCGGCGATCCGACGGTCGTGGTGATAGGAAATCCATCTTTGTTCTCCGATGTGAGATCAATGCCAGTGTCAGTGGCATTGTTTGTGAACTGTTTTCAGTTTAATCCTATTCCTTCTTTTTCGTCAATGTTTTTGCGGACAGCATTATTGCGGGCGCGGTTCTATTCCAGCCGCTTTGCGTTCTCGGCAAGCAGTTTTACCTCGCCGTCGCGGCGGGAGACATGCCCGTCCACGATGACGCAGGCATTCTCGGCCCATGCGGCGGACGTTTTTTCAAGCACGCTGTTAAAGACAACGACCTCGATCGACTGGCCGGAAACATTGTCCTCGATCGTCGCGAAGATCATCGGCTGCCCGCTTTTCGTGAAGATTTTCTTCATCTTGGAGACCAGGCCTGCGGTGCGGACGGTGCGCTTTTCGTCGGTCTCTCCCAGGACCTCGCTCACGGGCCTGCATTTATAGTGTTCGATCGCCGATGTGAAGTTCTCCATCGGATGGGCCGAGATGAAGAATCCGATGAGCTCCTTTTCCCAGATGAGCTTTTCGCCGCTCGTCGCGGGCGGTGCGGGGGCGAGCTTCAGCGCCGCCGATGGCGCCGACATGCCAAAGAGGGAATTGGCGGCCGTGGTGCCATTGCGCTTCACGAGCGAGACGAACTGGAGGATCGCGTCCATGTTGGCGAGGATCTGGTTGCGCTCGACGCCGAGCGAATCGAACGCGCCGCTTTTCGCGAGCGACTCGAGGGATTTTTTGTTGAGATCCTTATGCCGGATACGGGTCAAAAAATCATCGAAACTTTCGAACGGGCCGCCTCGCGCGCGCTCATCGATGATCGCGCGCGTGATTTCCGATCCGACGTTCTTAATGGCGAGCAGGCCGAACCGGATCTTCGGCCCTTCGGGCGTGAAGTTGACGAAGCTCGCGTTCACGTCCGGCGGAAGGATCGTGACGCCCGCCGTCTTCGCCTCCTGGATGAGGAATGAAATGCGCTCGATGTCGTTCATTTCGGCATTCAGGAGCGCCGCCATCGATTCCTCCGGGTAGTTCGCCTTGAGCCATGCCGTGCGGTAGGCGATCGTGGCGTAGCATGCCGAGTGGGCTTTATTGAAGCCGTAGCGGGCGAACGGCTCGATGAGCTCCCATGCCTGCGTGGCGACCTTGGCGGGAATGTTGTTTTTCGCGCAGCCCTTGAGGAACTTTTCTTTCTGCTCGTCGAGAAGCGATTTGATCTTCTTGCCGACCGCCTTGATCAGCAGATATCCTTCGCCGCGGGTGAGTCCGGCGAGTTTTGTCGCGAGGTCCATCACCTGTTCCTGGTAGACGATGACGCCGTACGTGCTCTTGAGCGTCTCTTCCATCACCGGATGGATGTAGGTGATCCGCTCTTCGCCGTGCTTGCGCTTGATGTATGTCGGGATGAGCTCCATCGGGCCCGGGCGGAACAGTGCCACGAGCGCGACAAGGTCCTCCATGCTGGTAGGCTGGAGTTCCTTCATGTACCGCCGCATCCCCGATGATTCGAACTGGAAAACGCCGGTCATGTCGCCGCGGCGGAAGAGATCGAACGTCTTCGGGTCGTCCTCGGGGATGTTCGAGATATCGATCGTTATTCCGTGCAGCTCTTTCACGATGCGGACGGCATCTTCGATGATGGTGAGGTTTTTCAGTCCGAGGAAGTCGATCTTCAGGAGGCCGAGGTCCTCCACGGCATGCATCTCGAACTGCGTAAGGATCGTGTTCTGTTCCTGGGGGGCGAACTGCAGCGGCACGCGCTCCACGAGGGGATCTTTGGCGATCACCGTGGCGCAGGCGTGCACCGATGCGTGCCGGGCGACGCCTTCGAGATGCCGCGCCGTATCGATGAGCTTCTTTGCCTCGGCGTTCGAGTCGTAGATCTGTTTCAGTTCGGTCACTTTTTTGAGGCATTCGTCGAGCCAGCCCTCTTTCATGCCCTGGGTCGGATTGAAGGGGATGAGCTTCGCGATCTGGTCGCAGAAGGCGTAGGAGTACCCCATGGCGCTTCCGGCATCGCGGATCGCGGCGCGCGCGGCCATGGTCCCGAACGTGATGATGCGCGCCACGTGATCCTCGCCGTATTTTTGCCGCGCATACGCGAGCACCTCGTCGCGCCGTACGTCGGAGAAGTCGATGTCGATGTCCGGCATCGAGATGCGCTCCGGATTGAGGAACCGCTCGAAAAGCAATCCGTATTTGAGCGGATTGATGTCGGTGATGCCGAGCGCATATGAGACGAGCGCGCCGGCGGCGGAACCGCGGCCCGGGCCGACCGCGATTCCGTGCGATTTCGCCCACCAGACGAGGTCTTGCACGATGAGGAAGTAGTCGGCGAAGCCGGTCTTTTCGATGACGCCGAGTTCGTATTCAAGGCGATCGCGGACCTCCTTCATTTTCTCCGCAGGCGTCGTTTCCGTCGGGAAGCGCCGCGGCAGGCGCTCTTCGATCAGCTCGCGCACGTATTGGTTCGCTGTTTTTCCGGGCGGTTTCGGGAAATCCGGGAGAAGGTTATGGCCGAGATCGAGCTCCACATTGCAGCGTTCCGCGATCTCGTGCGTCCGTGCGACCGCCTCCCTGCCGCCCGGGATCTTCGAAAACTTTTTCAGCATATCCTCGCCGGTGAGGATCGAGAAATCATCCTCTTTCATCGTCATCCGGTCGTCGTCCGTCAGTTTGTTGCCGGTCTGCACGGCGAGCAGGACGTCGTGGTATTCGGCGTCCTCCGAATGCGTGTAGTGGCTATCCTGGGTCGCGACGAGCGGGATGCCGGTATCTTCCGAAAGCCGCACGAGGCCTGCTTCGATCTTTTCCGATTCGGGGATATGCGGGTGCTTCTGGATCTCGAGGAAATAATTGCCTTTGCCGAAGATTTCCTGATATTCGAACGCGGTGCGCTTGGCCTCGTCGTAGCGACCGTCGGTAAGGGCGCGAGCCACTTCTCCGCCGAGGCATGCGGAAAGCGCGATAAGTCCCTCGTGGTTTTCGCGGAGGAGGTCCTTGTCCATCCGCGGCTTATAATAGAACCCTTCGAGATGCGCCTTGGAAACGAGCGTGATCAGATTTTTCCATCCTGTCTGGTTTTCGGCAAGGAGGATGAGGTGGGTGTACCGCTCGCTCGATTCGCGCGAGAACCGGTCGCGCGGCGCGATGTACGCCTCGACGCCGAGGATCGGCTTCACGCCGTTCTTCTTCGCCAGTTTGTAAAACTCAACGGCGCCGTAGAGGACGCCGTGGTCGGTGAGTGCGATGGAATCCATGCCGCACTTCTTCGCCCGCGCCACGAGCTCGTCGATCTTCGTGAGGCCGTCGAGAAGGGAGTAGTGCGAGTGGACGTGCAGATGGGTGAACGGGATAGGTGTGGTTTCCATTGTTCGTGTGTTGCCCCCGGCAAGCGAGGATGCGGAACATCTGATGTGGGTCGATTAAATAATACTAAATAATTTGAGAAAAAGAAACCTTCTAAAAACGCAAGCTTTGTTTAAGATATTTTTAATGCTGATATGAAGGAGGTATGGAAAACATAAACGTTGA
>JAKAGE010000032.1 GCA_021817655.1 bacterium | reverse complement strand
CTTCTTGTATTTTTCCAGGATCGCGGTCACCTTCGGGAGGGCCTCAGGCATGTATTCCGGCTTCACGATGAAATCATCGATGAACGGCGCGGTGTCGAGGCCGGTCGTGTTGTTGTGCAGCAGGGCGAAGCTCTGCCGGCGGATCGTCCAGTACTTCGTCTCGTGCTTCTCCGCGTAGATGGGATGGACGCGGACGCCGGCGTGGGCCTTGCCGAACTTCTTGACGCTCGCAGTGAGCGCGGCGAGCTCCTTGTCGAGCTCTTTCTCATCGTTGCCCGTCAGCTCCACAAGAAGGATCATCTTCGGCATGCCGCCCGTAAGCACCATGAGCGCCTCGGGAATGAACTGGAAGCCGAGCGTGATCGCGTTGCCGCCCATCGAACGGATCACCTGGCGCCAAAGCTTGACCGCGACCTCGAGCGTCTTGTCGTCGTACGATTCGATGCTCTCGGGCTTGAACGGAAGGACGTTCTGTACGAGGTCCGCGACCCAGGTCAGGTCCTTGAGGAAGACGACGCACAGGCGCGAATGCTTCTTCTGCGGCACGAGACGGAGCTTCGCCTCCGTCAGCATGCCGAACGTTCCCTGCGAGCCGACGATCATTTTCGTGATGTCAAACACGCCGGTATCGCGGTCCCAGACGTTCCATAGATAGTAGCCGGCGGAATTCTTGGAGACATCGGGCTTCGCCGCCTTGATCGCATCGTAATTGTCGTCGATGAGCTTCTTGAGCTTCCGGAAGATATCGCCCTCGAAACTTTCTTCGGCAAGCTTCGCCTCGAGCGCCTCGCCCTGGAGCGGCCAGAGCGTATGCGCCTCGCCGTCCGCCATCACGATGTTCACCGCCTTCACGTAGTCCTCCGTCTTCCCGTATTCAAGCGTCTTTTCGCCGCCGGAATTGTTGTTCACCATGCCGCCCAGCGCGCAAAGATCCTTTGATGCCGGGAACGCCGGGTAAAGCAGCCCCTCCGCCGCGAGCGCTTTCTCAAGATCGCGGAAATACACGCCCGGCTGCACTTTCACTTCCATCTTCTCCTTGCTGATCTCTTCGATATGGTTGAAATACTTCGTGAACGAAACGATGATCCCCTGATTGAGCGGGCCGCCCGTCATGTCGGTGCCGGCGGAACGGCCGGTGATGGAAATGTTCTCCCCTGCGGCTTTCTTTGCGGCAACGAATTTGACGAGCGCCTTCACGTCGTCGACATCCTTCGGAAAGACGACGATCTGCGGCTTCACCTTGAATATTGAATAATCCCGGCTGAACGCGCCGATCGTCGCGTCGTCCGTTGCGACATCCCCGTGAAAGAACTGCGTGATCTCGTCGGCAAGCGCCATGGTGTAATCGATAGAGAGAAGGTTGTTTGCTTCTATGATACCACACCGCCATCCGCATTTATGCACAGCGGGCGGGCTGCAGGCGGGGGCCGCTTTTCTTGTCCTGCCGTTTTTGGTATAATAATGAAATGACAAACCTATCAAAACGTTTGATCGTCATCCTTGTGGTCGTTGTCGCGGCGGCGATCGCGATCGGCTTTCTGTTCTCGCATCCGGGCCCGACGCCTCAGGGCGGCAGCACTGCGAGCAGCACCGCAACGAGTGCGAACGCCGGCGCGGTGACAAGCACGTTTTCGGCAGGAGTGCCTGCGAACACGAATCCCCCCAGAAGCGCCACCGGGGGCACCGCTCCGGTCCGCACGCCGGTGCAAAAGGTGACCGGCGGCAACAACGTCCCGATCGTCGCCCCCGCGCCGATCACGATCGACCTCATGACGCCGATCTCGGGCAACGTGTGGACGATCGGCGGACAGAACCCCATTGCCTGGAGCGCCCCCGCCGGGATCACGGGCGAGATCGACCTCGTGAACGCGGCAACGAAGCAATTCATCGGCGTCATCCTTTCCGAGACCGGCCCGAACCAGACCTCGTATTCGTGGGATGCCCGCTCAATCTATCTTGCCCGCTACAGCCCCGACCAAAAGGACGTCGTCCCCGGCACCTATGCCATCCGCATCCACTTCGACGGGAACGGACTGGGCGATCTCGTGAGCGGACCCATCACCATCACGAACTGACGGCGCATCGTTCTCTTTTTATCACCCGGCAAGCGACCGGATGCGGCGGAGTTTTTTGTGATAGCTGATCGCGAAACGGTGCGCCTCGTCGCGCACCTTGACGAGCGTCGCCTTCTGCACGCCCTTCGGCACGAGACCGATGATGTCGTTGCGGTCGCGCTTCGGGCCCTTTGCAATGCCGACGATCGGGATCCGCAGGCCTGCCTTCAGCATCACGCGCCGCGCCGTGTTGACCTGCGCAAGGCCGCCGTCGATGAGGACGAGGTCCGGCATCGGCCAGCGCTCGTGCGATTTGCGCGCCGCGGAGGCCGTCGTCCCGCTCCCCGTCGGCGACGAATGCGCGAACCGGCGCTCGAGCACTTCCTTCAACATGCCGACGTCGTTCGGCTGGAACACACTCCGGATCCGGAACTTGCGGTATTCGTTCTTGTCCGGTTCGCCGTCCATGAAAACGACCATCGAACCGACCGCGGACGTGCCGGAAATGTTCGAGATGTCATAGCCTTCGATCCGATAGCCCCGCTTCCCCGCCGCCCCGGCGGCAGTTCCCTCAAATCCGCTCATCGCTTCCCCGCCGCCGTTCAGCAGGGCATCGTTGTCGGAAATAAGCGCGGTGTCCTGGATATGCCGGAGCGAGAACATTTGCCGCCGCAACTTCTCCGCTTTTTCGAACTCCTCCTGCTTTGCCGCCGCCTTCATATCGCGCTCGATCGCGCGGATGATGCGCGCCTTCTTGCCCTCGAAGAACATGCGGAGGCGCTCAATGTTCTTTAGGTAATCGTCGTGCGTGATCGCGCCGACGCACGTGCCGGGGCACAGCCCGATCTCGTAATTGAAACACGGGCGATCGAGCGCCCCGATCTCATCCGGATCATGCGTGCTCCACGGGAATATCCGCCGCAAGATGCGCAACGCCTCACGCGCGGAGGACGCCGACGTGAACGGCCCGTAGCGCCGTCCCTGTGCGCCGCCCGCCACCGCGCCGCGCCGCTTGCGCGAATGCGCGCCCGCCTCCCCCACGCCCGACCCGCGCACAAGCAGGACCCGCGGAAACTTCTCGCGCGTGATCTCGAAATGCAGGAAGCTTTTATCGTCTTTTTCGCGCACGTTGAACGGCGGCGTGAGCGTCTTGATGAGCTCCGCCTCGCGGATCAGCGCCTCGAGCGCCGTATCCTTCTCCTCGATGTCGATCGATGCGATCCTGCCGACCAGCGTCTCGATCCGCACGTCATGCGGCCGCTCGAAATAGCTTGAAACGCGCCGGCGCAGGTTCGCCGCCTTGCCGACGTAGAGCACCCGCCCGCCGGCATCTTTCATGATGTATACCCCCGGCGTTTCCGGAAAGTTCTTATAGGGGATCTTTACGCTCCTGGAGGTTTTAGCCATTTTTAATCCCCTCCAGTATAGCCCAGCCGGTATCAGTCCTCCAGAAGCACGTGAATGGCGCACTTCTCGATGAGCGGCGCCGTACCCTCGATCTCCTCATTGATCTTTTCGAGCGCGATCGGCTGCATGCCGTTCTCGAACCGCAATTCGTTCTCATGCAGGTAGGCTACCTTGCGCCCTTCCTCGTTATATACGAATTCGCTGTCGAAATAGCCGAGCTTACGGCCGTCCGTTTCCGCTCTCACATAATGCCCGTCGATCCAGGCGATCTTCTGCCCGTCGTGATAGACCGTATTGTCGTAAAGTTTCATGCATTCAGTATATCAAACCCCGCGACCCGGGCGGAGGTCGCGGCCGCTATTTCGCGAGCAGCGGCCGCAGATACTCCCCCGTGACGCTCGCCTTCTTGCGCACGATCTCCTCCGGCGTGCCGACCGCGACGACGGTCCCGCCGCGGGCGCCGCCCTCCGGCCCGAGATCGATGACCCAATCCGCCGTCTTGATGACGTCCAGGTTGTGCTCGATGACGACGATCGTGTTGCCGCGATCGACGAGGCGCTGCAAGACCTTGATGAGCTGGTCGACGTCCGCGAAATGCAGGCCGGTCGTCGGCTCGTCGAGGAGATAGAGCGTGCGGCGCGTGTCGCGCTTCCCGAGCTCCGCCGCAAGCTTGATGCGCTGGGCCTCGCCCCCGGAGAGCGTCGTCGCCGACTGGCCAAGCTCGAGATATCCGAGCCCCACTTCTTCCAATATGGTGAGCTTATCCTCCAGCCACGGAATGTCGCCGAAGAATTTCGCGGCCTCTTCAATCGTCATCTGCAGGACGTCATAAATGTTCTTGCCTTTATATTCCACCTCGAGCGTCTCGCGGTCGAAGCGGCGGCCCTTGCAGACGTCGCACGTGACGTATACCGTCGGCAAAAAGTGCATCTCGATCGCGATCGTGCCGTGGCCTTCACAATTCTCGCAGCGGCCGCCCGGCACATTAAAGCTGAACCGGCCCGGTTTGTACCCGCGCACCCGCGCATCCTCGGTGTTGGCAAACAGGTCGCGGATGTGCGTCCATGCGCCGACGTACGTCGCCGGATTGGAGCGCGGCGTGCGTCCGATCGCGGATTGGTCGATGTTGATGATCCGGTTGACGTACTCCATGCCGAGGATCTGCTTGTACCCGCCGGCCTTGTAGTTGGCATGATTCAGCTTGTCCGCGACCGCCTTATAGAGAACATCGTACACAAGCGACGACTTGCCGCTGCCCGACACGCCCGTCACTGCGGTGAAGCGGCGCAATGGGATGTCCACATCGACATCTTTTAAATTATTCGCGTGCGCGCCGCGGATCTTCAAAAATTCCTGCGAGGTCGACCCGCGCGATTTCTTGTCGTCGCGCCCCGCGGGAAGGACCACTTTGCGCCGCTCCTCCGGCACCTCGATGAATTTCTTCCCGCGCAAATACTGCAGGGTGAGCGAATTCTGCTTCGTATCCTTGATGAGTTCCGGCATCGGTCCGTGCGCCACCACATTGCCGCCATGCACGCCCGCGCCCGGCCCGATATCCACGAGATAATCCGACTCGCGGATCGTATCCTCGTCGTGTTCGACGACGATGATCGTGTTGCCGAGATCGCGCAGGTCTTTCAATGTCTGGATGAGCTTTGCGTTGTCGCGCTGATGCAGGCCGATCGTCGGCTCGTCGAGGATATAGAGCGTTCCCACCAGACGCGACCCGATCTGCGATGCGAGCCGGATGCGCTGCGCCTCGCCCCCGGACAGCGTGCCCGCCTTGCGGTCGAGCGTGAGATATTCCAAACCGACGTCGATCATGAATTTGAGGCGGCTCTTGATCTCGCGGAGCGGCGCGTCGGCGACGTCGTTCAACGATGCGGCCTTGAATTTCAGTCCTCCGAAAAACGTGAATGCATCCTCGATCGAAAGCCCGACCACCGTATTGACGTTCTTGCCGCTGATCAGAACGTTCAGCGCCTCGACGCGCAGGCGCTTCCCTTCGCAGACCGGGCAGAGTTCGTCCGTCCAGAGGTCCTTTGTGCCGATACCGTGGCACTCCGGGCACGCGCCGTACGGGCTATTGAAGGAGAACAGACGCGGCTCGATCTCCGGGAAGGAAAATCCGTCGTGCGGACACGTGAACTTCGCCGAGAGCGAAACCTCCTTGTCCGTGATGATCGTAACGACGGCATTGCCGTATTTGAGCGCCGACTCGATCGCCTCGCTGAGGCGCAGACGGTTGTCTTTGTCTTTTGCAAAATCCATGCCAGCGGGAAGCCGGTCCACCACGAGATCGATGTCGTGCGCCTTGTAGCGCGAAAGCTCCACGCGCTCGCGGAGCGAATGGTATTTGCCGTCGATGCGCACCTCGCTGAAGCCGGCGTTCAAAAAATCGTACAGCATCTGGTAGTACTCCCCCTTGCGGCCCCGCACCACCGGCGCAAGGATCACGACATTCTTTTTGGCACCCTTCGGCCCGGCGTTCTCATTCGCGATCTGGATCGCGATGTCCACGATCTCCTCGTTCGTCAGCTTCTTGATCTCGCGGCCGCAGGTCGGACAGAACGGCGTCCCGGCGCGCGCGAACAGCACGCGGAGATAGTCATAAATTTCCGTGATGGTCGCCACCGTCGAGCGCGGGTTCGCCGAGTGCGACTTCTGGTCGATCGAGATCGCGGGCGAAAGCCCCTCGATGTCGTCCACGTCCGGCTTATCGAGCCGCCCGAGGAACTGCCGCGCGTACGCGGAAAGCGACTCGATATAGCGGCGCTGGCCCTCGGCGAAAATCGTATCGAACGCGAGCGACGATTTGCCGGAGCCCGAGAGCCCGGTGAAAACGACCATTTTGTCGCGCGGAATCTCGAGATTGATGTTCTTGAGGTTGTGCTCTCGCGCGCCCTTGATGATGATCTTGTCGTGTTTCATGAAAATTTAATATTCTGTTTCATAGCCGCCCAACACATCGGCCAGCGCCACGCTCTCTTCGCTCCGGCCGCTCTGCTCCTTCCACAACGCCGCATACAATCCGTCGGAATTCTTCAGCAGCTCTTCGTGGCTCCCCTGTTCCACCACACTCCCTTTCTGCAAGACGTAGATCCGGTCCGCGCGGGCGATCGTCGAAAGCCGGTGCGCCACCATCACCGTGATAAGGTCCGGCCGCGAGCGAGCGATTTCGTGGATCGTCTCGGTGATGGCCTTTTCGGTGATCGAGTCCAAAGACGACGTCGCCTCGTCGAAGATAATGAGGTCGGGATTGCGCAGGAGGGCGCGGGCGATGGCGAGACGCTGGCGCTCGCCGCCGGAAATTTTGATGCCTCCTTCGCCGATGCGCGTGTCGAGGCCCTGCCCCGTGCCGTCTCCGTTCACAGCGCTGCCGCGCTCCGCGATTGCCGTCACTGACGCGCTCTTGAGCGCCGCCCAGCAGTCATCGTCCGTCGCGGACGGGTTTACGAACAGCAAGTTGTCGCGCAAAGTGCCGGCAAAAAGCTGGGTGTCCTGCGACACGTAGCCGATCTTCATGCGGAGCGCGTCGTAATCCACCGTGCCGCCGTCGACGCCGTTCAACGAAACCGTTCCCGATGTCGGCTTGTACAACCCGACGATCAGCTTGATGAGCGTCGTCTTCCCCGAGCCCGAGTAGCCCGCGAACGCCACCGTCTCTCCGCTCCGAATCGCCATATTCATGCTGCGCAGGGCCGGCTGGGAATTGGACGCGTACTTGAATCCCACATTCTTGAACTCGATCGTCTTCAGGTCATCGATTATCACCGGATGCGCCGGCTTCGGCTCCGCCGGGATCGCGAGGATCTCTTCCAGCTTTTCCATGCTCCCCTTCGCCTCCTGGTACTGCGATGCCACCGTACCGATATCGCCGAGCGGCGAGAAAATATAGAACGAATAGAACCACAGCGTCAGGAACTGGCCGAGCGTAATGTCGCCGAGCATGATCAGCCACAGCATTGCGAATAAAATAATGGAGCGCATCGCGTTCACGATCGTGCCCTGCGTGAAGCTCAGCTTGCGGATGAGCGTCAGCTTGGAGAGCTCGAGCTGGAGGACCTTATCATTCACGTCGTTCAGGCGCTTCGTCTCCTGCGCCTCGAGACCGAGCGATTTGACGAGCTCCACATTGCGGATCGTCTCCGTCGTCGACCCGGCAAGATTGGCGGACTCGATAACGATGTTCTTCTGGATCGTCTTGATCGTGCGGCCGAGGAAGAAAAGCGCGGTGCCGAGGATCGGAATGACAAGGAAATAGAGCAAGCCGATGATCCAGTGCACGAAGAACGCATAGATGATAACGAGCAGGATACCGACGAGCGAGACGAACACGATGTCGACAAAGCTCAGGATGAGCGCCTGCGCGTCAATGCGCGCCTTCTGGAGTTTCTGCAGGAGCTCGCCGGAACGCTGATCCTCGAACACGGCGTACGGCAGGGAGAACGAGTGCGCCACACTCCGCGCGTACATCTCCGTACCGACGCGCTGGGCAACGACATTCTCGTAATATTGCTGGAAGTTCTTGGCGATGCGCGAAATGAGCGCGGCCGTCACGGATGCCGCGAGCAAAAGGCCGACGCCGCGCAGGAAATCGCCGGTCGAAATCGACCCGATCTTCGAAACGTAACTGTCGATGATGATGCGGAACACCTGCGGATCGACGAGCGAGAACGTGATGTTCACTGCCGCGAAGACGAGCGTCGCCACGAGCGCCTTCTTGTGCTTCGTAATGTATTGATAAAGGAGTTTCATGTGATTTTCATAAAACGGCCGCGCCGGAGCGAAAACCCACAAGATACAAAAAGGCCCTGGCCGTTCGGTCCATAGGGGTTATGCAAGCGAGTTACGGGTTTAGTATAACCACTCCGAACGGATATTACAAACCAGATCGCCGATTCGGGCGGGCACGCGGAAAAATGGCGCGAAAGTATGGCGGGCGGGGATTCTGTTCGTCGTCATTGATGCGCTATCGCCACCGTGCCGCATAAATTCAGCATTTTGAAATCACAGTCCGTGATTTCAAAACCCAATAAAATCCTGCATTTTCTGCAATACGCCTACAATGGTCCCGACTCTCGATCAACAATTCCCGTAAAATCGCAGTTCTCTTACTTTTTTTGTTTCTTTTTTCCTAACTCTTCCGCGTGCGCATTATCTAAAATTTCCTTACGTGTCACGGCTGCCGGCTTTTTCCGCCCCGCCTTCATTACATCTTCCACCGCGCCCGCCTTCTTTTGTAGCTCCCGGATCTCGTCGCGCAGGATGCCCGCGAGCTCAAAATTTAGCTCCTTCGCGGCGAGTTTCATCTCGCGCTCCTTGTCCGCGATAAGCCGCTGGAGCGCGGTCTTGGACCGCGGCACCGGCGCCGTCTCCAATTTCAAAATATCGTCGATGTCCGGCAGAATGTCCGAGATCTTGCGCACCACCGTGCGCGGCGTGATGTTGTGCGCC
>JAKAGE010000031.1 GCA_021817655.1 bacterium | reverse complement strand
CGAGCTCCATGAATCCGGTCCCCTTCACCCGGCGCGTGCCGATGGTCCCTTTGACCGTGACCGGCCCCTCCCAGTAATTAATGGCGCCGAAGATCATCTCCTGGTCGGGAATGATCGCTGCGGTCTCGAGTGCGATGCCGAGTTCGGGGACGGCGATCGTCCAGGCGAGCGGATATACGGCCTTCGTGACCGCGCTCTTCCATTTTTTTGCCCCGGGCGCGAACTCGGCATGGTCGGCGTGGGCCGGCGTGCCGTCCGGGGCGATCATATCGACGACATGATCCTTTCCTTTCCCGTCATTATATTCGACGCACATGAGATCGGTGCCGTCATCGAACTGGAACGAGAACCATGTCCATGCATCGTTCGCATAGGCGACGTCCGCCCATTGATGGTCCATCCATGAGCGCCCCGTGACTCCCACCCATTCGTCCCCGACGCGCACCGTCCCTGTGGTTTCAAGGTCGGTCAATGAATAGTAGAAGCTTTTGCGCCCCCGGACGTCAATGACGCCGTTCCCGCCTTCGAGCATCGGGCGCTTGCGGGAGGTCAGCGTGAGGTCGACGCGATCGGTCTTTACGTGGAACGTTCCGGACTTCGCCTCCTTCATCTCATAAACGACGAATCCGCCGGCTGCGGCGATCGGGTCAAGGTATTGAACGTAAAACAGCGGGCGCGAGAAGCTGTCACGCGATGCAAAAGAGATGTTCTGAACGTTCTTTTCGGTCCGCTTTTTCCCGAGGTCCGCGAACATCGAGTGCGCAAATAGGACGTGTTTCCCCCGGGTGCCCCGGCTGAAAATGCTTTTGAGGTATGGGATGTTCACCCGTTTTGCGTCCGCGCGGAACAGGCAATCCATGTATGAATAGCGGTTTCCCCGCGTATCGGCGAGCATGCCGTTCCAGTACCACCATTCGATGATGGCATCGTGCGGAAGCATGTCGCCGGGCAGCGATATCGGTCGGGGTTTCATGGTGCGGCAAAGATCGGCAAAATGCCCTGGTCCGGTCAGAATGTCTTTGTCTCCCCCGCGGCGAGCGGAACGAACTCCGTACCGCCCTCGGCAAGGAAATTCTTGAGCATCGCCGCGACGAAGCCGCTGGTTGCGGGAACGATCATGCCGTCATGCACCGGGAACGCCACGCGCGGTTTGACCGCCTTTGCGAAATCGATCGCTTCGGCGATCTTCATCCACGGTCCGGCCGTCGGAAGCGCAAGCACATCGACCGGCTTGCCCGGCACATGGAAGTTGTCCCCGGGGAAATAGAACGCGCCATCGACAAAGTAGCCGGTGTTCTCGCACTGCCCCATCGTGCCGTAAATGACCGCGTGGTCCTTGCCGAACCCCTCAATGAGCGATCCGGCGATCGTCGCGGATTGGCCGTCGCCGACCACGGTGCAGGCGATGCGCTGCTCCGCGAGCAGCTTCGCCACCGAGCCGTTGCTCACCACGACGGCACCGGGGTTATTCTTGAGCACCGCCGCGACCGACTCCGCATGGTAATGGTCCGCATGCTCATGCGTGATGAGGATCATGCCGATCCCCGTCACGCCATTCACTTCCTGGGTGGTATAGGTTCCCGGATCGGTCATGATCCGCGTTCCGTTATTTTCAAGTACAAGGCAGCAATGCCCAAGTTTGGTGATGGTCATATGCATATGATACCACAGCGCCGCGTGCGGCTCATGCATCCGCTACCAGGCATGATGATGGCACGGCGTCCGTCCGTGCGGACGAACAAGGTGCCCGAACGTGATCGCGATGAAGTAGGTGATGGCCGCGATGGCCGCGATCACGAAGCTTGCCGGCCACGCCGTCGCGACCGCGAGCGCGAGGCCGATCCAGGTGAAGAGCGCCCCAAAGACGACCGCGATCCCTATGGCGGCGAGCGGACGCTTCGTGAGATGCTGCGCCGCCGCCGCGGGCGCGACGATGAGCGCAAAAACAAGGAGCACGCCGACGACCTGGATCGCCTCCGCCACGTTGACCGCAAGGATGAGCATGAACGCGATCCCGAGTGCCCGCACCGGGACGCCGCGCGCCGCCGCGACCTCAGGGTCGATCGAGCTGAAAAGGAGCGGACGGAAGATCGCGGCAAGCGCGATGAGTGCGGCAAGGCCGAAGATCAGCGTATATATGATGTCCGCCGGCGTGACGGACAGGATCGAGCCGAAAAGGACGCTCACCGTCTCGCTCGCCGAATTCGTATAGAGACGGAGAAAGAGGACTCCGAGGCCAAGGGCGAACGAGAGCACCATGCCGATCTCCACGTCCCGTCCCCGTGCGCGCTCCCCCATCGCGCCGATCCCGAGCGCCGCCGCAGCCGTGAACCCGGTCATGCCGAGGAGCCCGCTCATGCCGGCGAGCGCCGCAAGGGTGGCGCCGGCAAAGCCGACGTGCGAGAGCGCGTGCGCGGCGAACGCCTGCGCACGAAGCACGACGAAATAGCCGACGATCGCCGCGACAACGGCGATGAGCGTCCCGGCGATGAATGCGGATTCGACGAACGGCTGCCGGAGAAGGAAAAAGAAATTTGCCATGGCGCGTGATGCGATCGTTCCGCTATGTTCGCCGTCCGGCGTTCGCCGTTGCGAGACGGACGGGAAGGTAGGCGGCGAACGCGACCGTTGCGATGCAGAACGCCACCGGCCATCCGAAGACGGCGGCGGCGAGGATCCCGCTCCAGGTGAACGCAAGCCCGAACGCGATTGCAAGGGAGACCGCGGCGAGGGGTCGCGCGGCAAGGCGGGTGGCCACCGCAGCAGGGCCGACGAGCAGCGTGAAAATGAGCAGTACGCCGACGACCTGCACCGACATCGAGACGGCGATCGCCACGATGACGAGGAACGCGATCCCGAGCGCCCGCACCGGGACGCCGCGCGCCGCCGCGACCTCCGGGTCGATCGAGCTGAAAAGGAGCGGACGGAAAATGAACGCGAGCGCCGCTCCGGCGCCGGCCCCAATGCCAAGCGTCACGAACACATCGGTGCGGCTGATGCCGAGGATCGTGCCGAAAAGGATGCTGTAGGCCTGTTCGGCGTATCCGCTGTAGAGCGCGATAAAGAGCGCTCCCAACCCCAGCATGAGCATCATGATAATGCCGATATTGATGTCTTCCTCGTGAAGGTCCCGCCGGAGGACGCCGATGCCGATGCCGGCGGCGATCGTGAAGACGAGCATGCCGAACAGCGGATCGATGCCGATGAGCAGGGCACCCGCGGCCCCCGCGAACCCGATGTGCGACAATGCGTGGCCCGCGAACGTGAGGCCGCGCGTCACGAGGAAATAGCCGACGATCCCGGCAACGACGGCGACCGCCGATCCGGCGATGAACGCGTTCTGGATGAATTGATAGTGAAAGATCGGCATGAGTTCCGTCACACTTCCGCCCCGATCACAAAGACGTGCTCGCCGCTCCGGACCACTTCCACATTCGCGCCGTACAGCCGCGAAAGCGTCTCGCTCGTGATGATCTCGTGCGGCGTTCCGATCGCGCTATGCCCGCGCGCAAGATACAGCACGCGGTTCGCCGCGGGCAGGAGCGGATTGATGTCGTGGGAAACGAGCATTACGGTGACACCCCGCTTTTTTGCGACGTCCTCGAGCAATGCCACGATCTCCGCGGAATGGTTGATGTCGAGATTCGAGAGCGGCTCGTCGAGCAGAAGGACCTTCGGGTCGGTGATGAGCGCCTGGGCGATGAGAAGGCGCTGCTGCTCGCCGCCGGAAAGATGGCCCACCGAGGCATTGCCGAACTGCAGCGCATCGACCTCCTTGAGCGCAGCGTCGATCAGCCGGTCACGTTTTTTGCTGCCGAAGCCGATCCCCCAGCGGTCGCCGTCGAGGCCGAATCCGACGACGTCCCGCGCACGAAGCGCGAGGTCCGTCTCGAGGACCCGGTGCTGCGGCGCATAACCGATGTTCCGGTCGCCGCGCCGCGGGGCGCGCCCGAGCACGGAAACGGTCCCGCGCGATGGCGCGACGAGGCCGAGCAGCAACTTCAAAAGCGTTGTCTTTCCCGCTCCGTTGGGGCCGAGGATCGCGACAAAATCCCCTTTTGCCACGGCAAAGCTGAGGTTCTCCACGATCTTCCGTCCGCCGAGAGTGACGGCAACATCGTCGAGCGCGATGGCCGCATCGCCATTGTCATCCAATGTCATACTGCTCATTGTACTCCACTTCGCGCCCGGTTGCCCACCCGCGCACCTTTATTTTCCCGCCGCTTTCGCGAGTGCCGCCTGAAGCGTCGCAAGCTGGCCCGCCATCCAGGACTGGTACGTATCCCCCGTTGGCATTGTCTCCGTCACAGGAACGACCGGAATACCGTTCGCAATCGCCGCATTTTCGATATTCGTCGTGACGGGCGTTATGGTCTGGCTGTTGTAGATAAGGATTTTCGCCTGCATTCCCGCGATCTCTGCGTTGACGGCGCTCACATCCTGCGCCGAGGGATCGTTCCCTTCCGCAATCGCCCGCTCGAACGTCGCCGGGGTGAGGACCCGGAGCCCCATCGGCCCGGTCTGATACCGATAGATCGTCTCCGTGAGCGCCACCGGCGTTCCGGCATATGCCGCCTTGATCGCATCCATCGACGCCGCGATCGGCGCGAGCGATGCGTCGAATGCTTTCAGATTCGCCGCGAACATTGCTTCGTCCCCCGGATCCTTCGCGGCCAATGCGTGCGCGATCGCCTGCGCGACCGCAGCCATATTGGAAATGCCGTACCAGACATGCGGATTCTCCGGCAGAACGGCCACGCCCGGCGTCGTGCCGGCAACGATCACGGTGCGCGACGGATTCGGCGAAGCACCGATCAATTTATCCATCCACGTATCGTAATTGAGCCCGTTCTCGATCACGATGTCCGCCTGCGCGACCGCGATGCCGTCCTGGACGGTGGCGTCATACTCGTGCGGATCGATGTTTGGGTTCGATATGATGCTCAGCACGTTCGCCTTATCCCCGGCGATCTGCGCGGCGATATTGCCGTAAAAATCCTCCGCAGCGACGATGCGGATGGTACCGCCGGGAGCGCCGCCGGGCCCCGCGAGCTTCTTCCCTGCCAGCAAAAAAAGCGCGATGCCGATGACCGCGATGACCGCGATGATGACGATGGCAAGCACCGTTCGTTTCATGATAATGATTTTAGTATACGGCATCCGTACGGAGATAAAAAATGAGGCCGCCAATATGGTGGCGGCCCGAGAATAGCAACGCTCTATTTACTTGTTATCCGCGCTTGCATATTCGCGCAGCACATGGCTGCGCATACTTTCATTTTCGGCAAGTCGCCGCCGCAAGCGCCGCCTGTCGATTAAGACAAAAATTGCGATCAGGGCAAAGAGCATTGCGCCCGCCAGCAAGCCGCGTCCAGAAATAAATCCCAATCCCATTTTACTGCCTCCTTGTACCAGAACCAATGATATCGCGTTATTTGACTATTGTCAAATGACATGCTATACAATAGTCAGCACTTCATAGCAGTAAGGGCGCAACGATCATCAATGCGCTGCCCGCTCAGCCTGCGAGCCTGCAGGCAACGGTCGGCCATTAGGCCGCCACCAAAAAAACCGGCTCCCCATGGGAATGCCGGTCTTTTTTCTATCCGAACTGTCGCGGCGGGGAAAACCTGCCTGATATCAGGTCCTGTTCTCTGTCCGGTCTTTCAGTTTGTCCAAGAGATGGTGCGCATAGTCCTTCCCGCCAAGCCCGAATGCCAAGCCGCCCGCCAGCGCAAGCATCGCGATGAATCCGGTGACGATCGTCTGGATGATCTGCGCCCCGATGCCGAGTTGCGTGAGCGCCGTCAGGAACCCGAAGATCGCGATCGTCCACCACGTGACCGTCCCCAGGAACGGTCCCGAATGGAGCTTTGCGCTCATCACCGATGCCGTTACAAGCTTGCGGAGGAAATGCGCAAGAATGAGCGCGGCGAGCATGACGAGCACTGCGGCGATCACGTTCGGGATGTAATTCAGCACCGAATCGAGGAATACCGACAGCGCATAAAGCTGCAGTGAATCCGTGATCGCAACGAGGAATGCCACGACGATGAACCAATACACAAGCTGTCCGAAGAAATACGCCGCCCGGAGCCGCATGCCGGCCCGTTCGACGATTGGCTTCATGCCGACGTTCTCGAGGAATTTGTCGAGCCGGACCCCTTCAAGGATCTTCTCGACGAGTGCAGAAAGCCCCGCGGCCACGATGAGCCCGATGATGAGCACAAAGAACGCCCCGACGAGGTTCGGCAGGTAATTCGCGACACCGTACCACAGGTTTTGGAGCGAACCGACCACCACATCCGTCCAATTTTGTACGTACATATTTTTTTTAAAATACCATTAATCGACTTCTCTTATCGACCTTTTGATTGATTTAATTATAACAAACAGGTATACTTGGACTGTTGAAAAATCATTCGGGCCCGTGCTTCGCGCGTGCCCTTCATTCGGAAACAATGAATATGCAAGAGCTCATTCATTGTTTCCTCATTCGGGCCCGTAGTTAAGTGGTATAACGCGGCATTCGCATTGCTGAGGCGGGAGTTCGATTCTCCCCGGGTCCACACGGTCGGTTTTTTTAGCCGGCGACAACCTCTTTCTCCTCTTTCTCCGCTTCCAGTTTCAACGATACCACTTTCGAGCTGCCGTCCTCGGCGAGCGTGACGCCATAGAGAATGTCGGCCGCCTCCATCGTGGCGCGGTTGTGCGTCACGACAATGAATTGCGTACGGCGCGAGAAATCTTTGAGCATCGCGCCGAAGCGGCGCGCATTACGCTCGTCGAGCGGTGCATCGATCTCGTCGAGCACGAGGAAGGGCGGAGGCGAGACGGAAACCATCGCAAACAGCGCGGCAATGCCCACCAGCGATCGTTCGCCGCCGGAAAGCGCGTCGAGTGACGCGACCTTCTTGCGAGGCATTTTGATCTCGATCTCCACGCCGCCGTTCTTTTCCATGAAAAGTTCCTCTTCGGTTCGCTCTTCGGTCCCGGCGCCTGGGCCGCCGCCCGCTCCCGCTTCATCCGCACCATCCGCATCTTCCTCATCGTGCCCGTTCTTTGGTGCAAGTACGCGGAGCTTTGCCGCCCCTCCATCGAACATCAGGGTGAAGAATTTGTCGAACTCATCGTTGATCTTGTGGATCGATTTTTCGAACTCGCTCTTTATCTTTTCGTTCAATTCCGCAAGAAGCGCGGTGAGGTCCGTGACCGCATTCGTGAGATCCTCCGATTCCTTAAGGAGGAACTCGTGACGCTTCGCCGTATCCTCGGCTTCTTTGACGAGCGCCTGGTCCACCTCTCCCATGCTCGCAAGATCGCCCCGCAAGCGGAAAATGCGGTGCTCCATATCCTGAGGATTGCCGGAAAAGCCGCTCGCCGCGGCGGCCGCAACCGCATCTTCAAGCGAGGTCCCTTCATGGAATTCCTCGGTGCGGCGGCCCGCCTGCGCGATCTGATGCAGTACCTCCTCCCGCCGCAGGTCGATGCGCTCCTTTTCGAGCTGCAGCTCGCGATTCACTTTTTCCCATGCATCGAGCTTTCCCTGTGCCTGCTGGACGTCGGCTACCGCGCCTTTGAAGGTCGTATAGAAATCCTCCTGGCCCGCCTCGAGCGCTTTCTCCTGGTCGCGGAGCGATGCGATGTTCTTTTCGATGTCCGCAAGGTCGCGTGCGGCGGCCTCGAACTCCCGCCGGAGCGCATCCGGAATGGCTGCCGGCTCCGAGGGCGCCCCGGGGGTGCCCTCGTCCGTCCGGGGCGCTTCAAGCGCGAAGGCGATCTCATCGAGCACCGTTTCGATCGCGGAAAGCACCGCGACCGGCTCTTCATTTAACACCGATTCGAGCTCCGCCTTGATTTTTTGAAGGACATCGATCAGATGTTCGATATCCCGGGCGTTCTTTGTACCGGGAGCTGCGCCATGTGGGGCGGGCCGCTTTGCCATCTCGATCTGGGCCTCGATGCGGCCGACATCCTTCTGGAGCCGGCTGCGCGCATCCATGAGCGCGGACACCTCCTCTTTTATTTTCGAAAGTTTCTTCCGCTCCTCCGGCTGGCTCGCCTCGATCCCCGCCTGGCGCGTTTCCGCGGCCTTTTTCTCACGTTCGAGGGCTTCATACTGCGCGCCATGCGCGGCGATGCGCGATCCGATCTGCGCTCCGCGCGCATTCAGGTCGTGGAGCTGCGAGCCGAACAATGCGTTCTCGAGCGAGCGGAGCTCTTCTTCGAGCGCCCCGCGCCGCTCCCAGCGTGCGGTCTGGCGCTTGAGGGAACGCAGATGCGGCTCGATCTCTTCGATGAGCGCAGTCACCTTGTCAAGGTTTATTTTAGAATTCTTTAATCGGCGCTCTGCGTCCGCCTTCTTGATCTGATATTCGCGCAAGCCGAGGATCTCCTCGATCATTTCGCGCCGTTCAAGCGGCGACGACCGGATGAAAAGGTCGCTGTCCCCCTGTCCGATGATGATAAGGCCGCGCGAGCCGAGGCGGGCTTTGGCAAAAAAATCGACCAGATCGCGCAGGAGGATCTCCGACTTATTGAGATAGTATTTGCTTGCCCCGTCGCGGGAGATCTGCCGCGTGACGACCACTTCCTCGAAGTCGACCGGAAAAAATTTGTTCTTGTTCTCGAAGTACAG
Source organism: bacterium (assembly GCA_021817655.1). GTDB lineage: Bacteria > Patescibacteriota > Minisyncoccia > UBA6257 > 2-01-FULL-56-20 > JAKAGE01. Next base: position 313 of record JAKAGE010000031.1, on the reverse strand, counting down.
GCTTGCCTGCGCCATGCCAACGCGGGCGCGCTTTTGCGTACCCGCAAAGATCAGATCCTCCACCTTCGCGCCCCGGAGGTTTTTCGCGTCGCGTTCGCCCAAAAGCCAGCGGACCGCGTCGACGATGTTGGATTTTCCGGAGCCGTTCGGCCCGACCACCGCGACGATCCCCGCCGGAAACTCGAGCACCGTCTTGCCGGCGAATGATTTGAAGCCGTTCAGTTCGAGCCGTTTGAGAAAATGGGAATCCGCCATGGTTAGAGTTTCTTTTTAAGCGCGCTTTTCGCCGCGGCAAGTTCCGCTTCCTGCTTCG
>JAKAGE010000030.1 GCA_021817655.1 bacterium | reverse complement strand
ATGAGCGTCGCTGTTTCGGCGAGCGACGGGCCGCCGTTCAGAGAGGCCGCCATCTCCCGGTAGCCGATGGCGTTGAATGCCGGCGCCGCGGCACCGTATCGCTCAAGGAGCGCGGCCACCTCCCGGGCAAAGCCGCTTTCTATCATGGCATTCACGCGCATTTCGATGCGTGACCGCAGGATCTCGGGCGGGAGATCGAGTCCGAGCGTGAGCGTCTCATAACGCGGCTCCCGCACGCGGCGCTGTGCGGTGAACGGTTTTCCCGTTGCGCGCGCGACCTCGAGCGCGCGCACGACGCGGCGGGGATTTTTCGGATCCACTACGGCTGCCGCGTCCGGGTCGAGCGCTACGAGGCGCGCGAACGCCGCGGCGAGCCCGTCGCGGGCGATCTCGTTTTCGATCGCCGCCCGAAGCGTCGGATCGGCCGGAGCTCCCGGGATATCAAGGTTTTCGACGACCGCTCTCACAAAAAGCCCCGTGCCGCCGACGAGGAACGGGACGGCGCCGCGGGCGACAATGGCGTCGATGGCCGCGAAGGCATCGCGTTGGTAGTCCGCGACGGTGTAGTCATCGTCCGGGTCGCGGATGTCGATCAGGTGATGGGGGATGGTGGCACGTTCCGTGGCGGTCGGTTTTGCCGTGCCGATATCCATGCCGCGATAGATCTGTCGTGCGTCGGCGGAGACGATCTCCCCGCCGAACCGGCGCGCGAGATCGATCGCGAGCGCGGTTTTTCCGCTCGCCGTGGGACCGACGATGGCGATCAGCTTGGGCTTGCCGCTCTGATTCACAGCGTCTTCTCCCTCACTTCGCCTTCGATTTTCTCTATGAATTCCGCAAGGGGTATCTCTTTTTCTTCGCCCGTGCGGTCGCGCACATTGACCGTCTTTGCCGCCATTTCTTTTTCGCCGACAACAACGATATATGGGATTTTCATCATCTCCGCCGCGCGGATGCGTTTGCCGAGGGATTCGTCCGCTTCCGCGAACTCCGCGCGGATGCCTGCATCGCACAGGCGTTCATAAACGCCCCGCCCGTACTCCGAGAATTTTTCGCCGACAGGCACGACCGTTGCCTGTACGGGCGAGAGCCAGACCGGGAACGCCCCGGCGAAATGTTCGATGGCAACCGAAAGAAAGCGTTCGATGGAACCCATGATCGCCGCATGGATCATCACGATACGCTCCTTCTCGCCTTTTTCGTTGACGTAGGTAAGATCGAATCGCTCCGGCTGGTTCATGTCCAGCTGGATGGTTGCCACTTGAATGGAACGGCCGATCGCATCCTTTCCCATGAAATCGATCTTCGGCCCGTAGAGCGCCGCTTCACCCGGCGCTTCCACGGCTTCCGCGCCATGCTCTTTTACGAGCTGGCGGAGATGTTCTTCTGCGCCGTGCCATACTTCCGGCGTGCCGAGATATTTTTCGGGATGTTCGGGATCGTGGAGCGAGAGGCGGACCGAGAGCTGGAATCCGAACGCGCCATAGAACTCGGTGACGATGTCCCAGATCTTGAAGATCTCATCTTTTATCTGCGAGTTGCGGCAGAACACGTGCGCGTCATCCTGCGTGATGGAAAGTACGCGCGCGAGGCCAGCGAGCTCGCCCGACTGTTCGTCGCGGTAGACCTTCGTGGTGTTTGCATAGCGCTGGGGAAGTTCGCGATAGCTCCACTGCCGCCGCGCGTAGATCTGCGTATGGTGCGGGCAGTTCATCGGCTTCATTGCATAGAGATGCTTCTCGCGCGTTTCGATCTTGAAAAGCTCATCCTTGAACTTGTCCCAGTGGCCGCTTGTCTCGTAAAGATCTTTTTTTGTGATGTGGGGAATGTCCACCTGGAGATATCCGCGCTTCTTGCGGAGTTGCCAGACAAAGTCGTCGAGCAGGTTGCGCACTGTCGTTCCCTTCGGCGTCCAGAGGGGGAGGCCGGGACCGACGAGCTCCGAGAACGTGAAAAGATCGAGTTTGGGGCCAAGAATTTTATGGTCGCGCCTTTTCGCTTCTTCGACCATCGCTTCATATTCCTTTAATTTCTCTTTGTTTTCGAATGCAAGCCCGTAGATGCGCTGGAGCTGCTGGTTCTTTTCGTCGCCCCGCCAGTAGGCACCTGCGATCTTGTCGAGCTTGAAACCGTCCGCCGGGATCTCGGAAGTGTTCTCCACGTGTCCGCCGCGGCACAGGTCCATAAAGACATCGCCGGTTTCATAGACGGTCAGCTTTTCCTGCTCCTTGCCGGGCTGGCCCGCACCGGTAAAGTCATCGATCAATTCCAGTTTGAACGGCTGGTGCGCAAACAGTTTCTTCGCCTCGGCGGCGCTCACCTCGCGGCCGGTGAACGGGAGTTTCTTGTTGACGAGCGAACGCATCGTCTTTTCGAGCGTTTTCAGGTCCTCCGGCGTCACCGCGCGGGGGAGCAGGAAATCATAGTAGAATCCGTTCTCGACGGTCGGGCCCACGCCCAGCTTGGCGTCGGGAAATTCTTTCAGCACCGCCGCAGCAAGCAGATGCGCCAGCGAGTGGCGGATGTGGTCGAGCTTCTCGTGAGGGGCCTGGTCAGCCATAATTCGGAGTATAAGCGAAAAATATTGAATTTTCCAGTCCCGGGCGCTATGATTGCCAATATGCTGGACATCAAATTTATCCGCGAGAATGCGGACGCCGTGAGGGCCGCGGCGAAGAACAAGAATATCGATCCTGCGCTTGTCGACGATCTTTTGAAAGCGGATGCCGCCCGCCGTACAGCGATGGCCGCCGCGGAAGCGATCCGCGCCGAACAGAAGAAGGCGAATGACCGGGAAGCCGGCGCCACGCTCAAGGAGCGGTTCAGGGCGGAAGAGGAAAAATTGAAGCCGCTCGAAAAGCGGTACGAAGAGTTGATGGCGAAGATGCCGACGGTGCCGTCGCCGGACACGCCGGTCGGCGCGGGGGACGAGGATAACAAGGAGATCTTCCGCTGGGTTCCGAAGGATCGGCAGGACGGGCATGGCGGCATTGCGCCGTTCGGTTTTGCGCCAAAGGACCACATGGAGCTCGGCACGGCGCTTGATATCCTCGATTTCGAGCGCGGAACGAAAGTGGGAGGGTTCCGCGGATATTACGTGAAGAACGACGGCGTGCTGCTCGAGATGGGAATTATGATGTATGCGCTGAACAAAATGGTGGAGAAGGGCTATGCGCCGATGATCCCTCCGACGCTCGTAAAAGGATTCGCTTTGTTCGGCTCAGGCTATTTCAAAGGGCTCGAGTATGATCCGGAAGTGGACGAGATCTATCAGATCGCCACGTCCGACAAGGAGGCGGGCGGCGAGGCGAGCAAGGACAAGAAGTTCCTCGTCGGCACCGCCGAACCGTCGCTCCTCGCATATTATTCCGACCAGGTGCTCGCGGAAGGGGACCTTCCCGTCAAAAACTCCGGGTACAGCCAGTGCTACCGGAGCGAGATCGGTAGCTATGGCAAGGACACGAAGGGAATGTACCGCGTGCATGAGTTCATGAAGGTGGAGCAGGTCGTGGTGGCTCCGGCGGATGTCGACATGATGAACACGCTGCAGGATGAGATGACCGGCATCTCCGGCGAGATGCACGAAGAACTCGGCTTGCCGTACCGGCGTTTGCAGATCTGCACGGGCGATATGAGCGCCGGCAAATACCGTGCGTTCGATCTCGAGGCATGGCTGCCGGGCATGAACCGCTGGGCCGAGACCGGTTCGGCGTCGAGCTTCGGCGACTGGCAGTCGCGGCGGCTGAACATCAAATACGTCGACAAGAGCGGAGAGCGAAAGTACGCGTATCTTTTGAATAACACTGCGCTCCCGTCGCCGCGCGTGTTCATCGCAATCCTTGAGAATTATCAGACTGCGGACGGGAAAGTGATGGTGCCGGAGGTTTTGCAGAAATACGTAGGCAAGAAAGTGATCGGATAGCGCCGGGGCGCCGTGGGGGTGGTATGATTGAGGAATGCAAAAGCTTTCGCCGTACGTTTCGGACCGGAGAAAGAGGCGCGCACGCCGCCGCAGATACGCCCTGGTCGCGCTCGGCATTTTCGCCCTCTTCGGGGTGATTTTCGTCATTCAGTGGTTCTTCGTCCATTCGCCCGTGTTCCGTGTCGACCGCGTGCGCGTGGTCGGAAACAGCGCGGTGGCAAGCTCCGACGTGATCGCGCTCGCTGAATCCGCGGCGGAGCCGGCGCGCCATCTTTTTGCGGGTGCGCTCGGCTTCGGGAATATGCTGCTCTGGCCGGACAGCATTCCGGAACGCGACCTTGCCATGGTGCCGCAGCTCGCGGCAGTGGACGTTTCCAAGGATTATTTCTCCCATACCGTCACGCTTGCAGTGACGGAGCGCGCGCCCGATGGCATCTGGTGTTTCACGCGCCAGCCCGGCGCAGTGACAGCATCGGCGTCCACGTCATCCGCTGCCATCATCGCTTCCGCCGAGGCGCGCTGCTATTGGTTCGACAATACGGGGACCATTTTCCAGAAATCGCTTATCGCGCAAGGCGACCTCATCTATGTGGTCGATGACAGCGCGCAGGCGCCTGCGGGATTGAATGAAAAAGTGCTCCCGCAGCAATTTCTTTCCAATTTTCTTTCGATCGTGAACGTCCTGCGCCAGGCGAATCTTGCCGTGAAGGCGATCGATCTTACCGATCTTACCCTTCAGCAGGTGGACGTCATCACCGCGAACGGGCCGACGCTCTACTTCAGCCTGAACTTCCCCGCGGACGAGTATCTGCCCGTTATCCAGAAACTCATGCTCCAGCCGAATTTCGACCGGCTGCAGTACATTGATTGCACGACGCAGAACCGGGCATACTACAAGTGATAGATGAAGATCGACGTCCCGGCCCGGTAGTCCGGCGTCGGCACGTTGCCCATATCGCCCCCGAGCCAGGTGCCGGTCGCGTCCTGGGGCGGCCGCAATGCGGCGAGCCATGCGTACGTATCCGAAGCGCTGCGGGTTTCCCCGGGAAGGAGCGGTTGGGTCGCGAGTTCAAGCTGATTCACGGAAACGGCGAGCCAGTGAATGCCTTGGTCCGCCGGGTTGCCCATCGACGGCGACCAGTTGACCTCTTTCGGGCCGAGATAATAGCGGGGGTCGCCGCCGCCGAAGTAATCGACGGCGATCTTTTTGATCTCCGGGTGGGCGGCGACGAACGATTGCAGCCGCAGGAGGTCTTGTCCCCAGTCGTAGTTCGAATCCGTCACGAAGTGATAGCCGCCCCACACGCCGCCGCCGAATTCGTTGAAGTACGATAAGAAGTACGGTGCGGCAAAAAGCGTTTCGAGCAGGAGCCAGCAGAGGAGCAGGATGAGGAAAATATATTTGGCGACCGCCGCCGCGATCGAGCGCGCCATCGCACGCGCCGAATCCATGAGCGCCATATCGAACGATCCGAAGTTCAGGCGCATGACCCATTTTTTCCACACGACCGCGGAGAGGATAAAGATGAGGGGGATGGTCGGCATAAGATGCCGGATGCCGATGTTGAGCGGGCTCCGCATGCTGATCCCCCAATAGAGCACAATGAACGACGCCATCGAGAATTCCGCGAAGTTAAGATGGAGATAGGCGAGCATGCGGTGGCCGATCGTCTGTCCCGTGCCGGTCCTCCATCGCGCTACCGTGCGTTTGATCGTCCATACGATGGCGAGCGCGAGGGCGAGGAATACGATGATGAGCGTCGGGATCGGCTCCTTAAGCAGGAAGAGCGCGGGGAAGTAGATCCACCCGCCGTCCTGCGCGACGTGGCCGAGGAAATAGATCGTGTTTCCGCCGTCCGCGCGCTGGAGGACCATGAGGATGCCGAGCATATATTGAGCGATGGGGCGCGTTGCGTAGTGCTCGGACATCCAGATGTCGGCGTCCGCAAGGCAGCGCATGCCGCGGCACAGGTGTCCGGCCGGCGTCGGTCCCCCGGCGAACGATGCGAGGATCGCGCTTGTGTCCGCCGTCTGGCGGGCGATCGGCTCATGCGCGGTGAAGAGGAAATAGACCGGATAGACGATCACGGCATAGCCGATCGCAAAAACAAGGATGAGCTTCCACAGATGGCGCCATGCCGTTTTGCCGAACGTTCGCCATCGATGCACGGTCGTGTGCCAGTGCGGTGCGCTATCGCGTGCCGCGAGCACGATCATCAGAAATAAATAGAGCGGAATAAGGAGCGGCGTCGAAAACTTGGTAAGCTGGGCAATCCCGAACGCGATCCCCGCGAGCCACAGCCGTTTCGTTGTCGGCACATCGAGATAGCGCAAAAAGAAAAGGAGAGAAAGGACGGTGCCGAACGCGGCGCCGACATCCGTCGTCACGTAGTGGCCGTGCGCGAGAACGGACGGGTCGAACGCGAACATGAACGCGGGCAAAAGCGCCCACAAATCACCGATGATCCGGCGGGCGAGGAACCACACGAGGATGACGGTGATGATGGTGATCAGGATCGGCATGATGCGCGACGTCCGGACGATCGCGTTCGCGTCGTTGCCCGCCTGATAGAGGAATGCCGTGCCCATATCCCACTGGCCGTTCACTTCGCTCGTCCATGCCGGCACGTCGATCGGATAGGTCGGGTTTACGAATAGGAGCGTCGGCAGCGCGGCGAGCGCCTTGATGAGCGGAGGATGTTCGGGGTTCAGCCGGTAATCGAGCTGGCGTACGTAGCCGTAGCCGGCGGGGATGTGCGCAAGCTCGTCCATGATCGCCGAATCGGTGCGCGACGCCCAGAGCATGAGGCTGAACGAGGCAAGGCATACGAGGGCGAGCGCGAACGCGGCGCTCCACGTTTTCAGTTTTTTCAGCATAGTTCAATTATACAAAATAAATTTGGATTTAATGGTAAAATGACCTCATGGAGGAGCGCGAAGGGAAAAAAATGCATTCGGAGCAGGCTGCGGATGATATCCGGGTGAATGAGCTTGTCAAAATAACGGAGCGGGAGGCAAAGGACAGCGGGCGCGACAAGCTGAGGGATATTCCCGTGACGAACCGCAATTATTGGAAATTCCGCGGCGAGGAGCGGCGGCGGTTGCCGCGCGGGATCGCGTGGGGGGTTGCGGGGCTTGTCGTGATGTTCATCGCGGGGTTTGCCGTCTCCTATTATGTTGCGAAGGAGCAGATCAAGGCATCGATCGCCGCGCGCGCCGCGACGCTCGCTGCGGGCGTCCAGGACCTTCAAAGCTTCGATCCCCGGGGGGCGGCGCAGGCGTTCGGCTCGTTGAACGCCTCGTCATCGATCGCCGGCCCATGGGGCGCGCTTCTTTCATTCTTCGGCAATAACGGACCCGTGCATTCGTTCACGGATCTTTCAAGCCAGCTGGTCGCGCTTTCGGGGGAGCTGATCGGTGCGGAGAACGATATGTTCAGCGTCGTGGCCCCGCCGGCGAGCGGAGCCGCCACCGGCACGGCTGCGTTCGTCCCAAGCGGCACGGCGTCATCCGCGGTTTCCGGCGGGGCATCCCTGCCGGGCGCCGACACGGCATCGACCGGCACGCTTCTCGGCGACCTCAAGGATATCCGCGCGACGCTTGGCGCCATCGATGCGGATGCAAACCAGCTTTCCGGGGAGACGTCGTACGTGAGCAGTTTCGCGGCGGCGAACGGCACGAGCTATCTGGCGCTCAAGACGCAGGTCGAAGGAGCGATGCGATTCCTCGACGCATTCATCCCGTGGTTCGGCGATGCCTCTTCGACGCACCATCTGCTCGTGCTTTTCGAAAATCCATCCGAAATGCGGCCGGGCGGCGGATTCCTCGGCAGCTATGCGGATGTCTCTCTGCGGGGCGGCATGATCACCGGCGTTGCGGTCCACGATATCGCGGACGTCGACCGGGCATTCGCGCCGAAAATCGTGCCGCCGGTGCCGCTCCAGCTCGAGGAGACCGCCTGGCGTCCCGCCGACGCCAACTGGTTCTTCGATTTTCCGACGTCCGCATCGGAAACGATCGCCCTTTTCGGCCGATCGGGGCTCTATGCGAACACTTCCACGGCGTTCGACGGCGCGATCGCCGTGACGCCCCAGGTGTTTGCGGACCTTCTGTCGGCGACCGGCCCGATCACGCTGCCCGGCGCCCCGGGACCCCGCGGGAGGGCCACTGCGTCGACGACGTTCGCTGCGGATAATTTCATTACTGAGACGCAGAAGATCGTGCAGGCGGGACAGGCGGGTTCGGCGGGCGGAAATGCGACGTATCCCAAAGAGGTGCTGGTGCAGCTCTATCAAGCAATGCTGCAACAGCTGGCATCCTCGACCCCGGATGTCCGCGCTGCCATCGTCCAGGATGCATTCGATTGGATCGCAAACAAGGACGTGATGGCGTATTTCACGGATCCTTCGTTCGAATCGTTCGTCAAAGCATACGGGGCCGCGGGGGATGAATACCGGCTTCCGCAGGGTTTCAATGGCGACTATCTGGCGATCGCGAATGCGGACGTGAACAGCGATAAGTCGGAGCAGTATATCGCCCAGAAGGTGAGCTATCAGGCGACCATCGGCGCGGACGGTACGCTTACGGATCATGTCGAGATCGACCGGACGCACGACGGGAACCAAAGTCCGTACTGGTGGTACCGTACGACGAACCAGGATTACCTCCAGCTCTACGTTCCTGCCGGTACTGCCCTCGTGAACGAAAGCGGAGGGATCCTTAAGCAGGTGCCGCCGCCGATCAATTACGTCCGGAACGGCTACAGCACCGATCCTCTGCTTTCCGCGATCGCGACGGACACCGCGCAGATCTTTTCATTCCCCAACGTGACCACGCGCACGAACGGGGATAAGGAAGTGTTCGGGCTTTGGCTGCGGGTGCCTGCCGGCCGGACGACGAAGGCGGTGTTCGATTACTCGCACACGCTCTTCACGTTCCCGGCTCCCGGCGTGCAGTATGAATTCGTGTTCGAGCGCCAGTCCGGCGCGGGCGGGGAATACAAGATCGAGATCGACGCGCCCCTGGGGTATGTCTTTGCGGAGAACGGGCTGGCGAGCTTCATGTACGATTCGACAAGCACGCCCGGCCGCCTTACGTTCATCCTCACGCTGCAGAAACTGCAGGAATGAGTTCTGTCGGTTCTGCCCCTTCCGCCCTATAAAAAACGGCTGATTTCTGATAGAATCAGGCCCATGGATCAGGGTCTTCAGCATATCCGCAACTTCGTCATCATCGCGCACATCGATTCGGGAAAGTCGACGCTCGCGGACCGTCTGCTCGAGATCACGGGCACGGTGCCGTTGCGATCGATGCAGGCGCAGTACCTCGACCGGATGCCGCTCGAGCGCGAACGGGGGATCACGATCAAAATGGCCCCAGTGCGTATGGAA
>JAKAGE010000029.1 GCA_021817655.1 bacterium | reverse complement strand
TCCGATCTAGGAATTCCGCGCCCGCATCCACCAGGAGTGACGGCCTCTCCCTATTTGAACGTTGCGATCATCGCCGTCGAGCTCGCCGGCACGGAGAACGACCACGGTGCGGAGACCAGCCCGGTGACGTACTGATCCTGATCCTCGACGAAAAGCTGGGTGGTATACCCCGAGGTCGATGACGCCTCGAGCGTGAATCCGGTCCCGGGACTCGCCACCGCCGTCGTCGGATAGGCGTTCGCATCGACGCCGAAGAGAAGCTCGACGGTCGACGTTGGCGAAACGGACGGGCTCGTCGGCGCGGCATTCCCCGCCTGGGTCTGCGCGCCCCACGCATCGAGCGGGCTCGAGGTCGCCGCGCCGCGATATTCGAACAGCATGAGCGTCGGATCCGTCGCACCGCCGCCGCCGAACGTCACCGTCGTCGTGTTGACCGCCGAACTGCTCGCGTCGGGCGCCGCGAAGATCGATACCTCTCCGCCGAACACCGTCGAGCTCGCGACGAGCGACCACGAATTTCCCGCCGTGTCGGCCATGGACGGCGCCACCGCGTTCGCCGTTCCCACTGCCGCGAGGAGAAGATCGCCCGCTTCGTTCCCGCCGGGATATGCAAGCGGAAGCGTCGCGACCCCGCTGTTCGTATCCTCCACCTTCGCCTGCTGGATGAGCGCGATCTGCGGCACCGGCGCCGTCACGTTCGCGGAGGACTGGAACGTCTCCGCATAGGCGTGCGCCCCTGCCCCCGCGGAGATCGTGAAGGAATACGCCACGGACTCGACCCCCGCCGGCGACGACGTCGAATTCAGATTGTAATGGCGCGTGAACGTGAGGTTCGATACGGTCACTTTGCCCGAGTTGAGCGGATTTGCGATACCACTAAGACCTTGTTCAATATAGACTGTCCCCATGCCAGAGAGCGATGACCCGCCAGGACGAAAGGGAATGATGCCGGTAATGAACGATCCATAAGTAAATCCCCGGGTAAAAGTCGCTGCGAACCTCCCCGCGGACGGGCTTGGGGCATATTCCGTTTCTGTAATCGCTCCCGAACCTCCCATTGTATAACCTGTTCCCGGTGCGATTGGAATTCCCGTGTCCTCACCGTCATTGAATGTAATCCCCCAGAGATAATCGCCCGCTCTTCCGACGAGAACATTCCCGCTCGTAATGGCATCTTTGCCCCCGGGGTCACTCTGAAAATTTATCGCATAGTTTCCGCCATCCACAGGATCGACCGGGTCAACGCCGGAGATCTCATCGACAAAGATCTCAATCCTGCCATTCGTGGGGCTGGCAGCGCCAAGCGTCGCCGTAACAGTGCACGATCCCGATGCGCCAACAACCGCATATGCCATTTGCATATCGTTATACTGCCCCACCGTCGGGGAGCCGAGAATCGTATAGGTATCACTCCCCCCTCCCGTTCCGCACGTATCCGTAATACCCGCAATCGCCGTGGAACTGTTCTCCCACATTACTCCAACGCCGAACGCATCGCCGGCAGTGACATTACCCGGAAGAGAAACGCTCACATTATTCGTACCGTAAGTAATCGCCTCTCCCGACTGTACGTACGATGGAGACATATAGATGACCGTGGGATCGGTGGCGGCAGTATTTTCTCTGAGCGCGAGTTCTCCCTGCGGCGTATCGAGCGGCATGTCGATGAGCCGTGCGTTCTGCACATAATACTGGATCTGCTGGAGAAGATATTGCCCCTGCTGGGAAACTTCGCTCGATATGGATTGCCGGGACTGCACGCTTACGACCTCCACGAGGATCGAAACGAATGCGCCGATGACGACCGTGAAGATCGCGACGAAAACCAAAAGCTCGATTAAAGTAAAAGCGCTGCGCCGCCGGTGCATACCATCATTGTACCATTCAGCCGTGCGCGGGAATGGGTCTCCGCGCGTCAGGATGCGGAGATCTTTTCATATCGCCCCTTCGGCGTCACCCAGAAGCCGAGCCGGAACCGCCCGCCGAGCATGAGGCGCGTCTGCGCCTCGAGCCCCGGGAACGCGCCGAAGACGATGAGCGTGACCGGCATCAGCACCCACTGCAGGACGAAGACCGCGTAATCCTTCGCGCCGATGCCGCCGGGGCGCTTCGGGAGGAGGAGCACCGAGAGGATGGCGGAGCTCGCGATGCCGACCATCGAGATCGTGATGATGTCCCGCGTGATGTTCGGCAGGTTGTACGAAAGGACCGAATGCCCGAAGTGCGGCCCGCCGAGGAGCACCGGCAGCCAGCCGAGCGCGAAGATGATGAGCGCGTTCGTCGCCCACGAATGGAACCCTTCGATCACCTGGAACGTCCAGTACCGCTTCTTGCCGCGCGGGATCTGCGGGTCGCGCCGGAACCCTTCGAGCATGTACGGGATGTTCTCCGCGCCCCAGCCCCACCGGCGCTGCTGCTTGTAGATGTTCTTCATCGTCCCCCAGAAGGTCGGCGCGACCGCGGCGTCCATCGACACCGGATAGAAGAGCGGCTCCACGCGGAAATCGCCGTGGTACCGGAGGAATCCCTGCCAGAAGATGCGCGAATCCTCGGAGACGATGTCCTTCTGCCACCAGCCGATGTCGAGGAGCGTCCGGAGCGGGATCGACTGCGACGAGAACGACGTGAGCCGCTCCGGGCGCGACTGCTGCATCATCTGCCAGAACGTCGTCGAGAACGCGACGACGCGCGCGAGCATCGGCGCCTCGAAGATGTTGTTCGTGAAGAGCGGGATCGGCTGGTAGATCGCCCGCGTGCGGCCGTCCGCTTTGAGATATACGTAGGCAAGGCGGCTGAAGTATTCCGGATAGACCTGCGTATCGATATCGAACACGGAGACGAGCACGTCCTCCGGCGCGATGCCGGCCGGCACGATCAATTCGCGGTACGCCTGCGCGCCCGCCCACGCCTCGTTGGACCCCTTGCCCGGAACCTCACCCGGCAGTCCCGCCGGGTGGTGCGTCACAAGGAGCGCGCCGAACTTTTCCTTGAACTCCGCCTCGATCTTCCGGCCGACCGCGCGCGCCGCCTCCCCCGCCCGGTCCTCGAGCGCGAGCACCACGAACATCTTCTCCTTCGGATAGTTCGCGCGCAAAAGCGACACAAAGCTTTCGCGCACCACTTCGTGCGGCTCGTCGTACATCGGCAGGACCACGAGATGCCGGACGCCGTCCGCCGGCAGCTGCTCCTCCCGGATCCGGGCGAGCCAGTTCACCTTCATCACCCGGCGCATCTCGCTGTACGTCGCCCGCAGATGGAGCGACATGTACACGGTCTTCAGCACCCAGTAGATGTCGAAAAGGATGATGAAGATCGACACCCACACCGGCAGGTACCGCGAAAGCACGAACATCAAAACGAGCGTGAGCCACGCCAGGATCCCGGGGATCATTTCGAAAAAACGTTTCATGATGACGGTGTAGAGCGTAGCATACTGCCCGCGCGGAAATCAAAAGTGCGGCCGCCGCGCGCCGCATGCCGGCGCACCCGGGTACGCCTAAAGCCCGATGAGGAAAAACCCCCCGTAGAGCGCAAAGAACATGAGCGCCATCATGAAGATGAGCGCATCAAGTTCCCATCCGCCCACGAACGGCATCCGCTTGATCCACTTCCACGCAAGGATCACGGCGAACTCTCCCATCAGAAGCGCGGAAAGGTAGGGTACCCCGATGCCGAGCGCAAAAAGGATGCCTCCCGCAAACTCCACGGCTGCGGCGATCGTCCCCCAGAGCCACCCCGGCCTGAATCCCATGCCGGAGAAATTCCCGGCGTTCGTCCTGAGATTCCGCACCTTCGGCCACCCGTGGACGATGAGCAGGGCTCCCAGCATCATGCGCGGCAGCGCGAACCCCCATCCCCCATACCAGAAAAGAAGCAATGACATTGTTCAGAATATCGATGAATGCACTATGGCCTGACGACCTTTCAAAAAACCCGACTTTATTCTATTATAGCATCGTCAGTCCGCGCCGCGCATTCCACGCGCGCCGCGGCGATGGCCTCATCGTCTAATGGCTAGGACAGCGCCCTTTCACGGCGTAAATGCGGGTTCGATTCCCGCTGGGGCTACAAATACTGTCGAACTATCTCAACCCAACCCGCTGGAAAGGGGCTTATTCAGGGCAATTCTACTATCCCTGTAACCGAGTACTAGACGTGTGGAATTGGCGAAAACAACAACTGATCGTCTCTAAGACTTATGGTTATTGACTTTCCACAGACAGGGAGATAGGATGACAACCTCGTTAGGTATACTAAATGGGTAACCAAAAACCCCCGGCCACTGCCAAGTAATCGAGGGTTTAGGTCACAAGAATATTAGTTTGCATAGAAGGTCACTGGATTACCAGTGGCTTTTCTATTTCTGCCTCTTGTACGGACAGAACCGGATCGCTTTATGCGGAGGCTTCGGATAGATCCTCTTGCCAGTGCGCTTGTTGCGCACATACCGCACAAATACACAACCGGGACAGTCGTGGTGACTGTTCATATTAAGTTGTGAAAGAACTTAACGTTACTCCTTTAGATTTCTTATCCGTTGGGATGGACAGTTTTGCTGGAAGTCGCTACTTCGGATAGCCGTTGAGAAGCCGGTGTATTGCTACTCTGGGAATGCTGCCAAACAATCGACCCGCTAACTATATCAGTCGGATTTTTTACTTTCCAATGCCTGGAGGTAATCCGACCCCTTCTTCTGCACTCGATAACCCTCAGTGGATTTAATGACGAATGCACCGCGCACATTCCTCGCATTAAGAGCGGTGAAACCCTTCGACTCAATCCGCTCGTTCAGCTCGGTTGAGATGTATTCAACCTCTGTCGGGCTAAGCGCCTTGATGCCGAGCGAGTGAGCGTACTGCAACAGCCATAAAATCTTGTCACCCTTAGTGGGAAGGCTGTGATAATTGGGATAGCCTTCCATGGATGCATTGATCTCCAAGGCCTTTACCTCGTCACGGATATTTTTTGAGGTGTGAGGTCGCTTTGCTCCGCCCGCCTTCTTCTTTGGCACTTCATCGGTAAAACCATTCTTTGCCGCTTCATCTCCGCGATCAGTGAGCTGATATTGATCCGCGCTTGCATCAACGCAGAGAACGTATTGACGTTCGAGCGCCTCCTTAAAATCGCGGGAAAAGTTTTTGGGCTCATCGCCAATCTTTTTGAAGAGGTTGCGAAGTTCGTTGGGCGAAAAGGTTTCCTGCTGAAGCTCGTCATGCAGATATGCAGCGAGGGCGGCGATTTTCTGTGCGTATGTTTTTGCGCCCGACTTAAAAATCGCGTCTTTGGGCTGCAACCGCGTACGGAGGAGTGGGATGGAAGAAGCTGCCCGCTCGGGAGTTGCTTCAGCGCCTTGGTCAACACCAAGGAAACTTATAATTTGGCCGGCCTTTTGTAGGGTCGTAAATTTTGTGAGAGAGAGACCCTCGCCCTCTATAGTTATTTTTACCTCGCTCATTGATATTAGTGAGATTGGTTTATATATCGACATTATGTATCCTAACGCGACATGTGCCCCTAAGTCAAGGGCCTGAAAGGCTTTATAATACGGGCCTATTGTCGAGAACGACAAACGGACCCACCTTTTCAGCCGGGATTACGAGGATTAGAGTGGAGGCCTGAAGTTAGGACTCCTCTTCTTCGTCCTGCTTCAATTGTTCGATGTCCTCCACGGCATGCCGCTTTCGGACTTCATCTGAAGCGATCTGCTCGGCAATGAGGAAGTATGCTTTGAGGTGCTGTTGTGCCTCCTCCCACTCCTCATCCGAGAGCTCAGGATAGGAGTTCCGAAAGCGCGCCATGGAGTCATCCGATCCTTCTTTCATGGACGGATGCGTATCAACGCCGGCTTACTTTTCTTCCGGCGTATTAAGGTTATTTTGTTGTTGATCTGTGCCTATATCGGTTCGACAAGTCCCCCGATTGGGGCTACCACAAGAAGATTTTTTGGCCCGATATTCCCCGTTTAAGCTGTAAACAGGTTATGATTGAGAAAATGCCAACTATGGACTGCGACATCAGTATTCGAGTCACATTCCCCGAAGATATCACAGCCGTGCTTCGCAAAGAAAAAGAACGCTTCGTGACACAATACGGCAGCAGTTATAAATCGGAGCCGCACATCACGCTTTACCTCGACCACTACACCGAGGAAGGCTACCCCGAACTCCTCAGCGATCTCAGAAGTGGTCTCCGTATAAAGCCGTTATCGATCACGCTCCTCCCGCCCAAAGTGAGACCCGAAACGCATCGCCATCGCAATCTTTATATTATGGATGTCTCGAATAAAGAACGGCTCGACGAACTACAGAAAAATGTGGAAGCGTTCGCTATCCCGTATCAGAGTCCTCTCGTTAGTGAAAAGAAGCGCTTGCGCCTTGAGCGCCAAGGCATTGCTACTGATGGCACGCGCGAGAGTCTGAAGGCCCATCCAGAGCTTGCCGCGCAAGAGAAGTTCGATCCGCATATTACCCTCGGGGAGATTGATTTCGATAAACCACGGGCGGATATCGAAACATCAAAAGAGAATCTCGCCGCTATCATGGGAAAAGATATCTTGATTTCGGGAGTAAGTGTCTTCTTCTATGGAAAGAAAGAAGGAGACGAAAAAGCAAAATTAATCGAGGAAATAAATATTCCATTTATCCAATAAAATGATTTTATCCGACGTTATCCGTGATACACTCGTCGACCCGAATGTCGCACCCCATGAAGTGGGCGCACAATTCTTCGCGAAGCTCAAAGAGGGTGGCTATAGCCGAGACGAAAACCCAATCAGTCACTTTTGCGTATATTTCGCAGTTTATAATCCTGCAAGCAAAAAAGTATTCATCACGCATCATAAAAAATCCGGAGAGTGGCTCTTCCCCGGAGGACACCTCGATAAAGGAGAGTCACCGGCAGATACTCTGACGCGAGAATTGCGCGAAGAGCTTGGTCTTGCCTATGACGTTCCAATTCATCAAAAACCATTTCTTCTCACGATCACTCACATGGACGCTGCCAACTATGCCTGCAAGACTCATTTTGATATGTGGTATGCCATTCCAACCGACGGCGAGGATTTCCATATCGACCCAAGTGAATTTCACGCAACACGATGGCTTTCGCCTACCGAAGCGCGTACATTGATTATCGACGAGCCGAATCTGGAAGCGCTGAAACGAATAGAAAAAATAATGGAGTAAATCTTATGACAAAAGCAATCATTTTCGACGTAGACGGCATCCTCCTCGATTCATTCGAGGCAAACTTTATCCTGTTCCAGAGGTTGATGGACGCAGCAGGGTATCCCCCGCCCACCCTCGAAACCTACCGACCCGTCTTCCATCGCACATTGCATGATGCGATTCAAATCCTCGCGAACACCAACGATGAGGACGAGACAAAACGCATTCAGGATTGCATCGAAAAGATAGATACGCCCCCTGCGTCGCTTTCGGATGGCGTGGGCGAAACCATCGAGATGCTCAGCAAGCATTATCTCCTCGCGATCGCGACGAGCAGGATAAAAGCATATGCCTTCGAACCGCCGCTCAACATGCTGGAACACTACTTCAAAATCGCCGTCACCTACGAAGATACGGAAAAGCACAAGCCCGATCCCGAACCGCTTCTTTTGGCGGCGAAACAACTGGGGGTCATCCCGGAAGAGTGTGTATATGTTGGCGATGTCAGAAATGATTTCGATGCCGCTCATGCCGCCGGGATGAAGTTTATCCTCTACTCGCAAGAGTCGGCGGATTGGGCTCCCATTCATACAAATAATTTCAGGGAGATCCCAAGCCTGTTATCGAGGCAAATCGGAGTTAATTAGAGTCCTCGCGCGGCTACCAAATCATTTTTTCCCATCAGACTCCATACGCGAACGCGGGATGAGCGCTTGTGCCCATCCCGCGCCGGAAAACGCCCTGTTCCGTTATTGCGTGCCCGTCGCCGCCGGGTAATAATACCCGCCCATCATGCGCCACATGGGGTAGTAATAGGGCACGGGGGTCGCCGTCGCGTTCGACGGAACGGCCTGGGATTCCGGAGCGGCGTAGCCGCCGTAGCCCGCATAGCCGCCATACGGATAGCCGTACCCGCCATACATCATCCACGGTCCCATGCGGTATCCATAGCCATATCCGTAATCCCCGAAGAAGCCGGAGATCCTCCCGCACATGAACCCGGCGCTGAACGCCGCAAGCACGATGAGGATGCCGACGATCACCCTCCACGCGCGAACGCGAGGATATGCATGCTCCCTATGGTTGTTTTCTTCCATGATAGAGAATGGTTGATCTGTTGCTGCGACCTTTACTACCGGATCGCATTCCCGATTATTTCTTTTTGGAGAGCTTGTACACCGCGAGGATCTCCTTGATCGCCTTCCCCTCCTTGTGCTGCTTCATCTGCGCGACGACATGGGTGGAAAGATGGTTCTCGAGGATCAGGTCCTCGACGCCCGAAAGGGCCTGTTTGATCGCGAGCGACTGAGTGATGATATCGATGCAGTACTTGTCTTCGGCAACCATCTTTTCGAGCCCCTTCACCTGCCCCGCCGCGATGCGGAGCCGGCGGATCGCCTTCTTTTGGATCGCGTTGTCCATGCCCCCATGATACCCAGTAGGGGTATATTGTCAAGACCGCCGCGGCGAACGCCGCGCGGTTCGGCCGCCGGAAGATCCGGCGGTCAGATCTTCCGCGCGTCGTATGCCCAGTGCAGGAGCGCCTGGCGCTGGCGGCGGCGGCAGGAAAGGTCCCGGGGACGGCAGTTGCGTCCGACCTGCGCCGCATGCCGCGCGATCGCTTTCCAGCGCCTGATCTGCCGCTCATCCTCGCTCCCTTTTCCGTCCGGGGCCGTCCCCGGCCCGAGCCGCCGCCCCATATAATAGCGGCAGTACCACTGGAACCATCCGCGCGGATCGTGGCGTTCGTTGATCCATCCTTTTTTCCGCCAGACGGCGAGCGGCTGGCTCGCCCGCACGCCGAAATAATTGAGCGTGTCGTCGCGGCGCTCCGGCGAAAGCTTCGCATGCGCGAACCACCGGGCCGGAAATTCCTTCCGGCAGTCGGTCATATACTTTCCGCCGAACACGCCGAGCCGGAGCATCTCCTCCGGCGTGAGCTGGGGCGCGAAGCCGGGGGCAAACCCCCTGCCGACGGGCGCGGTCCGCGCGTAGCGATATCCGCGCTGCATACCGTCGTTCACCGTGACGACGGTCCCGCTCATGCGGCGGGCACCTTCCTTCGGGCGGCGGCAAGAAAATAGGCCAGCCCCGCGACGAGGTCGATGGCGATGCTGCCCGCGATGTCCGTAACGTGATGGACGCCCACGAATACGCGCGCCCAGCCGATGAGGAGCGCAAGCGCCCAGAAGACGATGCCCCACTTCCTGCTGGAGAACGTGACGATCATGGCAATGGCGCCGGTGAGCAGCACATGATCGGACGGGAAGCCGTTGTCGGCCACATGCGCGATGAGGGGGGTAAAATGCCCGACGACGAACGGCCGCGGGTCATAATAAAACGCCTGGGCGATCCGGGAGATGACGAACGCGAGCGGAGCGACGATGATGCCGCAGATCGCCATGCGCTTCATGGCCTGCTTCGGACGGGTGAAAAAATAGGCGCCGGCGGCAAGCACGACGAACAGATACAGATATTGCGCGACGAAGACGGCGAATTGATCCAAACGCATCCGTATAGTATATCCCGTTTATACGCAACAGCCCAACCGCATGATGCACGAGCGGCGCGCATTTATCCTTTTTGCGATCCGGTTGTACAATAGGACCATATGACCATCCTTGCCATCGAGACCTCCTGCGACGAGACCGGCGTCGCCCTGCTTGCCGCGTCCGGCGGCGTCCGCGCCCCCCGCTTCCGCGTGATCGACAACCTCGTGACGACCCAGATCCCCATCCATCGCGCGTTCGGCGGCGTGGTTCCCAATCTCGCCAAGCGGGAGCACCTCAAGAACCTGCCGATCCTCTTCGCACGGCTCCGCGCACGACACCCGCGCCTCGCGCCCGGCATGATCGCGGTGACCGTCGGCCCCGGGCTCGAACCCGCGCTCTGGACCGGCATCACCTTCGCGCAGGCGCTCGCGAAGGAATATCGCGTGCCCCTCGTCGGCGCGAACCATCTCGAGGGACACCTTTACAGCTTCTTGCTTTCGCCCAAGCGCAAACCGGGCCCGATCTTCCCGGCGGTCGCGCTCATCGTAAGCGGCGGCCATACGATCCTCCTCGCGCTCGATTCGTTCGCGAAATGGAAGCGGCTCGGGGAGACGCGCGACGATGCGGCAGGCGAAGCGTTCGATAAGGTCGCCCGCCTGCTCGGCCTCCCCTATCCCGGCGGTCCCGAGATCGAACGCATCGCGCGCGAAGGCGATCCCGGCGCGACCGCCTT
>JAKAGE010000028.1 GCA_021817655.1 bacterium | reverse complement strand
GGGGTGGATTTTCCATTTGCCCTAGCAAAACCCTTTATTTTGTGGCAAAATAGGGTTCATGGAAGCGGCTGCTCCGAAATCGATCCCCAAATCCGTGCGCGTGCGTTTTGCGCCGAGCCCGACCGGCCCTCTGCATGTCGGTAGCGTCCGCACAGCACTTTTTAATTGGCTCTTTGCCCGCAAATATGGGGGCACATTCGTTTTACGCATCGAAGACACGGACAAAGAGCGTTCGAAGAAAGAATTCGAAAAAGGCATCCTTGAGGGACTTGCATGGATGGGCATCGATTGGGATGAGGGTCCGGAACCGCTCGGGACGCACGGCGAGCTGCCGCTCGACGGAGGCGTGGGCGCATTCGGTCCGTATCGGCAGAGCGAGCGTACCGCGCTCTATAAAAATTATCTGACGAGGCTGCTCGAAGAAGGCCATGCGTATTATTGCTATTGCACAAAGGAAGATATCGAGGCGCAGCGCCAGGCGATGCTTGCCGCGGGGCTTCCGCCGAAGTACAGCGGCCATTGCCGCACGCTGACCGCACCGCCGCCGGGCAAGGATCCGCAGACGATCCGCTTCAAGGTGCCGGAAACGAAGGTCGAGTTCAACGACCTTGTGCGCGGAAAGGTTTCTTTCGACGCGGCGCTTTTCGGGGACATCATCATCGCGAAGGACCTGGACAATCCGCTCTATAACTTCGCCGTCGTCGTGGACGACGCGCTTATGAAGATCACGCATGTGATCCGCGCGGAGGATCATCTGTCGAACACGCCGAAGCAGATCCTGATGGGACGCGCGCTCGGATTCCCGGAGCCGGCGTATGCGCATATTCCGCTCATCCTCAATCCCGATCGCAGCAAGATGTCCAAACGGTTCAGCGATACCGCGCTCCTGAATTACCGCGAACGGGGCTATGTGCCGGAGGCGATGATGAACTTCCTTGCGCTCCTCGGGTGGCATCCGAAAGGGGACAGGGAAATGCTTTCGAAGGATGAGCTGATCGCCGAATTCGATATCGGCCGCGTCCAGCAGTCCGGCGCGGTGTTCAACGAGGAGAAGCTTGATTGGCTGAACCGCGAGCATCTCAAAACGATGCCGCTTGACGAGGTCGCGCGGGGGACCGCGGCGTTCCTTGCCCAGCGGAACATCGTGGCCGCGAACGAACATCTTCTTGAGCGCGCAGTCGCCGTCCAGCGTTCCCGCGCGAAGACGGAGCGGGATCTCGCCGATGCGGTCGCATTTTTCTTTGCGCTGCCGGAGTACGGGGCGGAGCTTCTCGTCTGGAAGGATCGGTCGACGCTGAACGAGGTCGCCGAAGTGCTTGGCCGCGCCGCACGCGCGCTTGAAAAGATCCCCGCCGAACGTTTCGACCTCGAGGCGCTCGCGGCTATTTTGCCGGAGATCGTAGGGGAGCATGAACGGGGGATCGTCCTTTGGCCGCTCCGCGTCGCGCTTTCCGGTCTTGCCGCATCGCCGGATCCCGTGGAGATCATGTCCGTGCTCGGCCGGGACGAATCTCTGCGGCGCATTGCCGGAGCGATCAGGAAAGCGTCCGCAGGGAAATGATATAATTGAATCATCAAGGGCATGAACAAAACGACCTCCATGTTCAGTGCCGCAGCCGCCGCCGTCATGACGGCGGCGCTTGTGGCGTTTGCCGTGCCGCAGGGCGCGATGGCGTATGCGATCGCCGCACCGGCGCCGGGAAGTTTTTCTGGCGCTCCGGTCAACGTCGGCAATCCGGGCGGCGGAAGCGGCTATAGCTTTGGCACTTCCTTTCAGGACCTTCTTGCGCCCTTTACGGGATTTCTGGACAGCCTTCGCGGCAATACTGCGATCAACGTGAATGGCGGACCCGGATATATGCCTCCATCGAACATGAATATGAACGGGGGCGCCCGGCAGGTTCAGGGCGCCGTTATGGGGTGGCTGACGGAATTCGACGCCTGGGTGTATGCAAAGACGGGCATCCGGCTGTCCGGGATCGCCTACGTGTTTCTGAGCGTCTTCCAATGGGTCCTGAATATGGTTCTGGGGATCGTGAACTGGCTCCTGGGGCTGTTCCGCGGAGCGTGAGAACAATAAGAAAACCCCACGTGTGTGGGGAAAAGACACAGCCGTCTTGTCTTTATAAAGAACCGATTCGCCATGCGGGAACAGTTGGTGGCATGATCGCGCCGGAGAAACTTGCCCTGGCCTTTGGTTTCTTTTGTACTCATTGATACCGGCGCGAAATGAGGAATATAACAAAATCCGATATATATGTCGTAAAAGGTATATTGGGCGACAGATAGGATCCGGGAACTGGGCGCTTCCCTAGCGCCGTTGGCACGCTTAGTGCAGAATATAATCACTTCAATCCTCCGATGTTCAAGCGGCTCGCATTCGTTTTCGGCGCGGTATTCGTCCTTGGAATTTTTTATTATCTTTTCACTGCCGCAGCGAGCGCATTGTCGTCGGGCGGGTTCCTCGGCTTCTCCGGCATCGCGCCGTCCGGCGGTCCCGCGAGCGGCCTTCGGGTCGTCGATTTTTCCCGGTTTAGCAAAGGCGGTTCCGGATGGAGCTTTGTCACCCAGGGATATGGCCATACGCCATGGTCGTATCTTTATATCGATGGATGGCATAACGGCGTCGATATCGCCGCCGACTATGGCGCGCCGATTTACTCCCCCGTTGCGGGAACGGTCGTTGCGGTGGCGGACCAGGACAACTTCTGTCCGCACCGGGCGTTCGGGCGCCTTGTTGTCGTCGAGGATCCGCGCAACAGCAAAATGCTCATGTTCGCGCATCTGAACCAGATCTTCGTCGCGCCGGGCCAGGAGGTCGGCACGAGCACGGTGATCGCCACGGTCGGCACGACCGGCGACGAGACCGGCCCGCATCTCCATTTTTCGGTTTTTGAAGCGAGCGGTTTCAGCATGGCGCCGGCCCACGGGTGCGGCCCATATCCGCAGGGGCACGACATCGACCCCATTCCCTATCTGGAATCGGTCGAATAGCGGGGATTCGATGGGTGCGGTGGTGGAGTTCCGGCGTGAGGATATATAATATATCCAACTATGTCCTCTTCCCCGAAACAATCGATCCCGCGCGTGCATTTCATCGGCATTGGCGGCATTGGCATGAGCGGTCTTGCCCGCTATTTCAAGAACGTACATTGGGCTGTTTCCGGGTCGGATGCGCTGAGGAGCCCGATGACGGATGAGCTTAAAAAAGAGGGTATAACGGTCAAAATCGGGCATAAAGCGGCTAATCTGCCTTCAGGGGGAGCAATGGTCGTCTATAATCGGGCCATTCGTCCGGATAACCCGGAGCTAAGCGCCGCGCTCGCCCGGAAAGACCTCGTGACCGTCCCCTATGCCAAGGCGCTCGGGCGGATCACCGAAGAATATGAGACGATCGCAATCACGGGTTCGCACGGCAAGAGCACGACGACGGCCCTCGCCGGGCTTGCGCTCTTGCGGACGGGGCTTGACCCGACGATCCTTGTCGGCACCAAGCTCGTCGATCTTGGCGGGAAGAACATCCGCGTCGGCCGCGGGCCGTATCTCGTGCTTGAGGCGGATGATTATGGTGCGGCGTTCCTTGATTACTCTCCGACGGTCGCGATCGTCACGAACATCGACCGCGAGCATATGGATTTTTATAAGACAGAGGCGAATGTGAAACGCGCATTCCTGAAATTCCTCGCGCGGACGCGCGAAGGCGGAACGCTCATCCTGAACGCCGATGATGCGCCGCTCTGTTCTCTGCGTGCGCGGGTGGCAGGGATCGCGAAGAAGAAGGATCTGAACGTGGTCTGGTTCTCGATGCGCGGCGCCGGCGCCGCGGATGCGGCGAAGGTGAAGAAGGCGATGCCGATCCCCGGTTCGCACAATGTATCGAACGCGATGGCGGTCCTTGCCCTCGGTCGGGCATTGAACATTCCCGAAAGGAAGCTGCTTGCCGCGATCGGATCCTATAACGGGGCGTGGCGGAGGATGGAATATAAGGGAAAATTCCAGCGGACGGTGCAGGTGTTCGATGACTACGCACATCATCCGTCGGAGATAAAAGCTACGCTCGCGGCGTTCCGCGAAAAATTCCCCCATTCCCCGCTCGTCTGCGTATTCCAACCGCATCAGGCAAAGCGGCTCGAGGTCCTCTTCGGCGAGTTCATGGCTGCGTTCGACGGCGCAGACGTCGTCTTCATTCTGCCGCTCTATCAGGTGCTCGGCCGGGACGAAAAATTGCCCCACGATTCCGAGGCGCTCGTACGCGCGATCGAGAAGCGCACGGCGGGCAATGGCACGCCGGGCAAGCCGATATTCTATCTCCGCAATCCAAAGAAGATCCGCGCCGCCATCCTTGCCGCGCTCCGCGACGTTCCCCTCCTCCGCGATCCGCGATTCGCGAAACCGCCGGTCATCATCATGATGGGCGCGGGCGATATCGCGGATCTCACGCATACATTGCTTCAATAGCCGAAATATTTTTACCGATCGTTAATTTTTGACATGCCCGGATTCGACGATTTCAAGGATGTGGAAGACTTCAAGGAGCAGTGCGGATACACGATCGACGGCGATTGGTACCCGCGCGTCACGCGCATCGTGACGATCAAGGCAAAGCCGGCGCTGTATTACTATTATGGCGAAGCAAAAAGCTTCCGTGCGGCACAGGAAGCGACGGAACGTTCGGCCCAGGAAGGCACGATGCTCCATGAGGCGGTGGAAGGGTTCCTGCTCGGAACGCGCGACCCGATCCCCGAAGCGGTCGCGCCCGCCGTGGGCTCGTTCATCGAGTTCTTCGGAAAGAACCGTATCGAAGTGACGCCGGAGCGCGTCGAGCGGCGGATCGTGAACCGCGACCACCGCTATGCGGGGACCGTCGATGCGATCGCGCGCATCGGCGGAAAGCTCGGCGTGCTGGATATCAAGACGTCCGCGGCCGTCTATCGCGATTATTGCCTGCAGACTTCCGCATATATGGACGCCCTGAAGGATGAGTTCGAAGACCTTTCCACGCGATGGATCCTTCGCATCGACCAGATCCAGAAATGCATGCGGTGCGGCGCCATCCGCCGGGTGAAGGGCGGGCGCGAGAAGATCAAGACCGATTGGCGGAATCCCGTCCAACGGAACTGCGCGCATGAATGGGGGGAGCCGTACGGCGATATCGAACTCAAGGAATTCCCCTATTGGCGGGATGATTTCACGGCGTTCCTGGGCGCCAAACGGCTTTGGGAATGGGAGAACGAGGAATGGCTCAAAAAGGCGGCATATCTCTGAAACGCCGGACGGGTCCATTTCGTATTATCCGGCGGTACTCGGTATAATGATACGGAGGGTACGGCGTCTGCCAAAGGTCGAGCATCATCGAGGCGGCGGCCCTCCATGGGGCATTTAAAATCAACAACTAAAATACTTCTTTAATCATGTCCAGTACCGGAAAAATAACGCTGTGGGTCGTCATCATTCTCGTGGTCGTGGTGGGCGGGGTCTGGTGGTGGGTTGCGTCGCGGGGAGCAGGGGCGGGCAATGGCCTGGGTGCTCCTTCGGCTTCGACGGGGGCTGCGGCGGTCGCCAATCCTTCGTCCGCAAGCAGCACTGCCGCCGCATCGTCATCGTTGCCGCAGGGCAATTCCAACCAGGCGATCAATCAGGAAATGACGGACATCAACGCGCAGATGAACGGGTTGAGCTCGGACACCGCGAGCGTCAGCCAAAGCATGAACGATCAGCCGGTGCAGCAGACGAATCCGTAAGTGCGGAGAACGCATCATCGACAATCACATTCAATCAAACATCATGAAAAATAAATTCAACACCTATGCCGCCGTCGGGTCTGTTGTCGCGGGAGCGGCGCTTCTTGCGGGAACGGCGTTGCCGGCATTCGCGCTCGGGGTCGGCGCGGGGCTCGGCGCGCAACTTGGCGCGGGGGCGTCGGCCTCGACCTCGGTCGGAGGCAGCCATGTCGGCGCGGGGCTCGGCGCGCAGATCGGTGCGGGGCTCAGCGTGCGCGCAAAGGCCGCGGTGAACCATGCCGATATGGAGATCACCCGCCGCCTCGATGCGCTCAATGCGCTTGCGGCGCGCGTGGACGCGATGGTCAACCTTTCGGGAACGGATAAAAGCAACATTTCGGCGGCGGTCCAGTCGCAGATCAGCGCCCTGCAATCGCTGCAGTCGCAGATCGGGACCGATGCGCAGCAGAATAACACCTCAAGCCTGAAGGCGGACATCCAATCGATCATCAAAGGATACCGCATCTTCGCCCTCATCCTTCCGCAGGGAGCGATCGAGGCGGCTGCCGGGCGCGTCCTTACGATCACGAACATCATGGCGGACCTCGGCGCAAAGTTCTCGGCGCGCATCGCCGAAGCGCAATCGGCGGGCAACAATACCACTGCCGCCGCAACCGCCCTTGCCGATTTCAATGCGAAGATCTCCGATGCGGGGACGCAGGCGAATGCGGCCGTAAGCGCGGTCGCCGGCCTCGCTCCAGACAACGGCAATCAGACGATCATGGCGTCGAATACCGCCGCGCTCAAGGATGCGCGGGCGAAGATCGTCGCCGCCCAGCATGATCTCATCGCCGCCCGCGCGGACGCGATGACGATTATCAGGGCGCTTGCGGGATTCAAGGTTCCCGTGGCGGCTTCCACGACGGTCTCATCGACCGCTTCGACAAGCGCACAGTAAAGTAATCAGCGGGCAACAAAGCCCCTCGCGATTGCGCCGAACGCCTTCGGGGATGGCGGCAGCAATCGACGAGGGGCTTTTTGGCGTCCCCTACTGCCACACCGCCGACAGGGTGACGGTCGATGAGGAGATGATCGCGGGAGGGCCCGATTTCGACGGGGAAAGCGTGCCGATCTCCGCGGTCCAGATGCTCGATGAATTATTGAGGCCGTCGAAGATCATGACATCCTTCCCGAGGGGGCCCGGGGCGCAGCCGTAGTTCGCGACCTGTCCGGTTGCGGCGAACGGAAGCGTGCCGGTGAACGGCGAGCAGAGCGTGCCATCCGAGAGTTCAACGAGCCATGCCCAGTTGGATGGCGGGAGTCCTTGCGGCGTTTGCGCCTGCGGCAGGGGCTTGGTCAGCTTCAGCACGAACGTGGATGTCGAAGCGGGATCCACCGGATCGACGTTGCAGAGCAGCGTGCCGGTGCTGCCGGAAAGGGTGAAGCAGGGATCGCTGATGCCGTTCCCCACCGCACAGCGCCAGGCATCGCTGCGGAACGGCGCGGCGATGGAATTGGTCCAGCAGGAACCGCTTTCGACCGCCGTAGAGCTTGCGGGAATGGGAGGGACATAGGCGATCACCCGGGTCGCGGCCGGCGATGCCTGTGCCGGAGCGCTCCCTGTTCCCGTCGCGGCATTCTGCGGGACGCTGGTCACCGAAGATGGGGCGAATGCGAAGAATTGTCCGATGCCGAAGAGAATGACAATGGCAAAAATGACGATGACGATGATCTTGTTTGCGTTTTTCATTGGGTGAATGTGAATGTTCCGACGATGGTTTGCATGAGCGAGTCGATCTTCTGCTGGTCGTAGGGATGGAGGCCGTAGGATGCGGGATAGTTCATGATCTGCGCAGAATGGACCGTATATTCCACCGCATAGCATTTCCCGGCGTGGATCGTGCGGTAGCTTGTCGTATCATAGTAATTCCCCGCGCCGGCGCCTGCCGATTGGAAAATGGTGAAGTCGATGCCGTTCACGGCGGCGGTGGAGGTCGCGGCGAACGGACCGCTCGAAACGCCCGTTTCCATGCATTGCGCGACCGCTGCCGCGTTCCCGCTCGCGCCGACCGTGAGCGTTGCGTCGACGAAATTCGTCTGGGGCTCGAACGCGCTCGGAACCGTGAGCGTGAAATATCTGACCCCGGGCACCCCGTTCGCGTCGAGACGCCAATCGACCGATGGCGCGAGCACGATGTTGTCCTGGGTGTCGAAATCGATGGGGTACGCGATGCTGAATCCGCCCGCGGCATTCTGGGCGTCCGTCTGCCATTCGGCAGGGTTCCGGTAATATTCAATTCCGCCGTTCTCTGCGGCGCTCGATGACGCTGTCGCAAACGGATGCGCCGCTTGCGATGCCGCAAGATAGCCCGCCGCCGTTCCGTATCGGACCCCGCAATAGAAGAAGATGAACGGCAGCACGATGAAGATCGCAAGGGCGATCAGCTTGGAATACCAGGTCACTTTGTTCCACTGTATCTTTGCCATATCATCCTTATTATACTCCTTTTGCGATATCGATATGTCGTTTGTTGAAAATCGTCGGAACAAGGGATATACTATGGGCAGTTTCTTAGGAGGTGGTCATGTCATTTGAAGTGTTCGCGGAGCGCGGCGTCGGGATCCTCATCGTTCTTTTCTCCCTTGTATCGGACGGCCTTTTCCTGGTCGCGACCGTTTACGGAATTCGTCTTGCGCGAGAACGTCGTCGCGGAGGACGGCATTCTTCGGGAACTCTCGGGTTTCACCGGCGCGCCGTGTTTGCGGCGGTTGCCGTTATGGCCGTGATGATTGTCATGATCTTGACCGCCATACCGGTATTTTCCATTCCGCTCACCCCGTTCTATTTCCGCGTCCATCGCCCCCTCGTTCGTGCGCTGACAGTTTTTCTGATCGGGGCTTTGATGCTGAACGGCAAACGTGCCCCCCGCGCCCATCTCTTGTTCGCTCCGTTCGTATGGGCGCTCTATACGGCTGCGGCCATCACGGGGGACATTCTCGTGATCCCGCTGTTTCTTGGAAGATGATTCCGCGGCAACACCGCGCTCCCCTGCTCCGCCCATTCCCATGGACGGAGCGTTCTTATATTTGTATCTTGGAGAACGAATAGCTGCCGAGCCCCAGGAAAAGCGCGGTGACGGCCGCGAGCACGATCAGGTCCGGGGCGATGCCGAAGCTCCCTGTCCCGGTAAGCAGGATGCGGAAGGAATCGATGCCGTACGAGAGCGGGTCGAATTTGACGATTCCCAGGAGCACGTCCGGCAGTCCGGAGAGCGGGAACAGCGCTCCGGAGAGGAAGAAGAGCGGCATCACAAGGAAGTTCATGATGAGCTGGAATCCCTGCATATCTTCGAGGAGCGACGCGACCCACGCGCCAAGCGCGGCGAAGAGCAGCGCCACAAGGAGCATGAAGAGGATCGCAACGGCGAGCAATCCCCAGTGTGCCGGGCGGAATCCGGCGATGATGACGATGACGAGCACGATGATTCCCTGGATCGTCGCGACCGTCGCGCCGCCCAGTGTCCGTCCGAGCATGATGGAAAGCCGGTTCACCGGCGCGACAAGAGTTTCCTTGAGGAAGCCGAACTGGCGATCCCAGATCATCTGGATGCCGGAGAAGATCGCCGTGAAAATAATGCTCATGCCGATGATCCCCGGAGCAAGAAAATCGAAATAGTTCCCTGCTCCCGCCTTCTGGAACACCGGCCCCAGGCCGTATCCCAATGCGAGCAGGAACAGGATGGGCTGGCCGAGGGATCCGATGATGCGTGATTTCGAGCGGAAATACCGCTTCAGCTCCCGCAGCCACATGATGTAGATCGTTTTCATGGTTTGATTGATGATGATTGATCCCGTCTTCGCGCGGGCCCTCAGCGCCTCCCTCCCCACATTTTTGCCCGGTTGCGGAGGCGGTCGACCGCGCTCACGTCCTCTTCCCGGATCACTTTTCCGGTAAGCTCCAGGAATGCGTCCTCAAGGGAATCTTTCTTCGTCTGGGCCCGAAGCTCCGCGGCGCTTCCCGAAGCAATGATGTGTCCGTGGTCGATGATCGCGATCCTCTGGGCGATCCGCTCCGCCTCTTCCATGTAGTGCGTGGTGAAGAATACGGTGATCCCCTCTTCCTTGTTGAGGTTTTGAAGGTAGCTCCACATGTGATTACGGGTCTGAGGGTCGAGGCCGAGCGTCGGCTCGTCGAGGAAGATCACCGCAGGATGATGCAACAATCCCCGCGCGATCTCGAGCCGGCGTTTCATGCCGCCGGAGAACTCTTTGACGAGGCTGTCGCGCCGGTCCCAGAGCTCGACGAATTCCAGGAGCTGCCGGATCCGCTCGCGCCGGACCGGTTTGGGCACTCCATAGAGGACGCCATGGAATTCCATGTTCTCGTAGGCGGTGAGCTCGTCGTCCAGGCTCGGATCCTGGAAGACGATGCCGAACGAGCGGCGCACGGCATCCGGATCGCGGGCCGCATCGTGCCCGTTCAGGCGGATATCGCCGCTCGTGGGCGTGAGGATCGTCGTGAGCATCTTGATGGTGGTCGACTTCCCTGCCCCGTTCGGGCCGAGGAAGGCGAAAATCTCCCCTTTCTTCACTTCAAAGGAAATATCGTTCACGGCGGCAACGTCGCCGAACTGTTTGACGAGGCGGGTGACTTGGATGATGTTCTCCATGGTGCGGGTAAATTTATTATAAAGAATAATAGTTAATCTCCTTAATTACCCTGTGGATAACCTCG
>JAKAGE010000027.1 GCA_021817655.1 bacterium | reverse complement strand
TGCTTAATGATTGACCGGGGGTCCCGGTTGCGACAGGCGGCAGCAAACCGCCCTGTCCAGCCTGATTATTGCCTGGCATTCCATTTTTTATAAGCAAAAGCACCGCACCAAGCACGGCGGCAATCACGATGATTGCGATAACGATGATGATGCTTTTCTTCATGGTCGTTTATGAATTATACCGCAGCGCATGATCATTAATAGCATGAGGCATCGGCCTTCCATGGACCGTAATTCGTTCCATTGTTCGAAAGAGCGCAAGCCACGTTGATATTCGCCTGGGCCTGTTGTGCGGCCTGAACGCAAGCATTGTACAGCGCCAAATTGGTCACCTGGCACGCTTGACCGGTCCCGTTATGGCCCGTGGTGCAGGGCCTGCTTCCGTTCGAAGAGCACGATACCGCAGCCCCGCTGAATGCCTGGCTGCAATTATAGCTCTTGCCGTTCAAGGTCACGGATTGCCTCCATGAGTCGGTAAGGTTAATCTGGAAGAGGCCGACCGAAACTCCGCATTTTGTCTGCCCGCCGCACGTTTGGCCGGTGGGCGGATTGCACCAGTCAGTGCCGCTCACAAGAGTCGCGTTACCCCGGCTCTCGTTATTGCAGATCCCTGCCCACGTCTGTGCGTTGCTCGCGAAACACGTACTCTGCAGATTGGCAACGGTACACGCACCGCCCGCCGGCGCGGCGCATACCTTCCCGCCGCCGCCGCCCGGGATGCTCGGGCCTCCGCTTATCGGCGGAAGCGTAATGCCCGCCGACGTAATCTGAGGAAGATTGAGGTTGATGAGCTGAGGATTGATGACGGCGAGGATCAGATAGGCGCACCCGAGAAGAAGAAGCCCGAGAAGCGCTCCCCAGATCCATTCCTTCGCATCGCTCTGTCCGGACGGATTCCCCGCAGAGATCATATATTTCACCCCGCCATAAACGATGACCGCAAATGCCAAAAGCCCGCCGGCGAAGATCGAAAATTGATAGAAATCGTTGATGAACGCCCCCGGCGGAGAACTTGACGAGATGGCGGTTTGACCCGGGATCCCGACGCTGATGGTGGTCGCGGCGAGCGCAAAGTGCGGGGCAACGAAGGCGGCGAGCACAGCGATTTTTTTGGCGAAAGATATCATGAGGGGGTCGAGCAGATTGCGGCGTTGAATCCTCCCACCCCGTTGATGCCGATCACCGTGATGACGGTCTGGACGATAAGATATGACCCGAGCACGATCGCAAGCCCGATGAATGTCCCGGTAAGGATCTTCTTTCCCTTGCCCATCATCTCCGGGTTCGCGCCGGAGACCATGAGCATCACGGCGCCGATCAGGAACATGATCGGCGTAATGACAAAGATCGCGATGGTCATCACGAAATAGATGACATTGATGATCGTATCGATGAGGTCGCAGAGGCTCGTGCATTGAGCGGCGCCGTCGATGTAATTTCCCGTGCACGAAACAAGCCCGCCCTGCCCCCAATACCCCGCCGGCCAGAGCGACGGCGAGTGATAGGTGACGGGATTGCCATTCGCATCGACGGCGGCATGGGAGATAAGCGGCAGCACGATCGGAACGCCAACGATGAAAAGGAAGAGGAGGATCGCCGGGATTTTTTTCATCTGTGTCGGGAGCATTATTACGATTGGTGGATTGTCGTCGGCCGGGTTCGGCCATTCATTTTCATTGTCCGTTCATGGAGCTCTGAGCCTGCTGGAGGGCCGCCGTCGAGTCCGCGGCGCCGTTCAGGACCTGTTGGATCGCCGTATTCATGAGCGCATCGTACTGTTCGCTCTTTGCCTCGTACCACGACCGCGCAGTGAGAGCCTGTCCCGCGAACACGGACATCGTAGGGTCCGTCATATCCGCCGCGATCACCGACCGCAACGCCGGCGGCGCGCCGGTATCCGTCAAATATATGTTCTCATCGGTCGGAGATGTCGTCAAATTGATGATAAGCTGCCACGCGGCGAGGATGTTCGCGCTCGCCTTCGAGACCCCGAGGCCGTTGTACTTCGCATAATTGACCGGAACGGCGGCGCCCGCCGGCTGAAGCATCGGCGCGACGCCGACGTTGAGGAACGGCGATTTCGCCTTGATCGTTGCAAGCGCCGACGAATAGCCGAAAATGATCGCGGCCTTTCCCTGGGCGAACGAATCGATCGCATCGCCCATGCCATCGTTCCACGTATAATCGGCATTCGCCGAATTCGAGAACTGAAGGTAGTAATTGAAGGCATTAAGCCCGGCGTTGCTCGCGCCGCCGTTGCCGCCATCGAACGTCACCGTCGAATTGTCCGCGGAGGTCATCTGCGCGCCGTTCTGCATCATGAGAAGAAACACGATGTCCGGTGCGTCCGCAATGCTCGTTTCCGAACCGCCGAGCGCGACCGCGGCCTGGACGATCTGCCCTTGGGCGTTCATCTGGCGCAGCTTGGGCAGGTCCGTTTGGAGGTCCTCCCACGTCGCGGGGAGCGTCGCGATGCCGGCGGCATTGAAGAGGTCCTTATTGTAGATCGTCGAAAGCGTGTCGATCGAAAGGGGCAGCGCGTAGATCTGGCCGTTCGAAACGAAATCCCGCGAAACGACGTCCGGGAAATCGTTCTGGAGCGTCACCTGGCTGAACGTCTGCGCGAGCGCCGCAGGGACCGGCGCGAGCACGCTTTGCCATTGCGGGAGGTCGCGGTTCGGCACCTCGAAGATATCGGGGCCCGTGCCGGCCGCGAGCGCCTGAAGCAGTTTGCTTTGGTACTGGCTCGGGTCGATCTGGACGTAGGTGATGTGGCTGCTCGTCCCCGATCCGGGACCGGTGTACTTGCTGATCAGATCGTCCATTGCCTGGGCGCTGTCCGTCCCCCAGATCGTGAGCGTGGCCGAACTCCCGGCGCTGTTCCCGGGGCGGAAGTTCATGAAAACGACCACGAGAATGACAATGACAGCGACCACCGCGCCGCCCGCGATGATCATCTGCTTTTGTGTGAGATTTTTTGGCATTTAAATGACTACCGTTCCCGCAACCCGGTCGCCGCTCTTCAGGTCCATGATGTGCACGCCCTGCGCCGAGCGGCCCGTCACCCGCACCGCCTTGAGCTCCGTGCGGATCATCTGTCCTTTCGCGGAGAGCGCGAATATCTCCGTCTCTTCGGCGATCACATGCGCGGATACCACGAGGCCGGTCTTCGCGGTCACCTCGGCGGTTTTGATGCCCGACCCGCCGCGGCTCTGCACTTTGTATTCCTTGAGCGGGGTCTGCTTCGCGAACCCATGCTCCATGACGACGAGCATCATGCCCTCGTCTCCTTTGATTATATCAAAGCCGGCCACCTCGTCGTTCTGCTTCTTGAGCTTGATCGCGCGCACGCCCGCGGCGGTGCGACCCATCGGCCGCACCTGCTTCTCGTCGAAACGGATCGACTGCCCCTGGCGCGTTGCAAGGATCGCCTGCTCGTTGCCGGCAGTCAATTTTGCCCATTTCAGCTGATCGCCCTTCTTAAGGGAGATGGCGATGATGCCCGTGCGGCGGATGTTCGCGAAATCCTCGAGCGACGTCTTCTTGATAAGGCCCTGCTTGGTCACCATCATGAGATATTTCTTGGGGGCCTTTCCCTCGTTCTTGCCGCCCGCCTTCACGGAATAATTGACGATCGCGCTCACGTTCTCGTCCGCCGGAAGCTCGAGGAAGTTCTGGATTGCGCGGCCCTTCGAGGTGCGCGTGGCCTGCGGGATCTCATAGACCTTCGTCTGGAACACGCGTCCGCGGTCCGTAAAGAAGAGCACATTGTCGTGCGTGTTCGCGCTGAAGAAATGCGAGAGATAATCGTCCTCGGCGACCTCGGAACCGATCAATCCCTTGCCGCCGCGGCGCTGGACCTTGAACGTGTTCGGGGGGAGGCGCTTGATGTAGCCCCCGCCCGAAACGGTGACGATCGCATCCTCCTCGGGGATCAGGTCCTCGTCGCTCACCGCCTCCACGGCCCGCGAAACGACCTGCGTGCGGCGTTCGTCGCCGTACTTCGCCTTGAGCTCGGCGACCTCGTCCTTGATGATCTTCAGTATCTTTGCGGGGCTCTTGAGGATCTGTTTGAGCTCCTCAATGAGGGATTTCTTCTCCTTGAGTTCCGCCTCGATCTTCTTCCGCTCGAGCGCCGCGAGCGTCTGCAGCCGCATCTCGAGGATCGCCGTCGCCTGCACATCGGTCAATTTGAAGAGCTTCACGAGGTTCTTGTGCGCAGCATCCTTATCTTCGGATTTGCGGATCGTCGTGATCACGCGGTCGATCTCGTCGAGCGCGGTCATAAGACCCTCGAGGATGTGCGCCCGCTCCTCCGCCTTGCGGAGATCGAACTTCGTGCGGCGGGTGACGATCTCCGTGCGATGCTTGAGATACTCCTCGACGATATCGCGCAGCGTGAGCAGTTCCGGCTCGATGCCGTTCACGAGCGCGATCATGTTCATATTGAAATTCTTCTCAAGGTCGGTGTGCTTATAGAGCCAGTTCAGCACCTTCTGGGGCGGCACGTCGTTCTTGAGCTCGATCACGATGCGCATGCCCTCGCGGTCGGACTCGTCGCGCAGGTCCCGGATGCCTTCGATCTTCTTCTCCGTCGCAAGCTCGGCGATCGTCTTGATGAGCTCCGCTTTGTTCACCATGTACGGGATCTCCGTGACCACGATATCGAACTGGCGGCTGTTCTTCTTCTCCACGATCTCCGCTTTCGCGCGCGTGAGGATCGCGCCGCGGCCCGAAACGTACGCCTCGCGGATCGCTTTCGCGTCGTAGATGATGCCGCCCGTCGGGAAGTCCGGGCCTTTGATGAATTCGAGGAGGTCCTCGCTCGTCGCGTCCGGATTGTCTGCCAGATGAAGGATCGCATCGGCCACTTCGGCCAGATTGTGCGGCGGAATTGATGTTGCCATGCCGACCGCGATGCCGAGCGCGCCGTTCAGCAAAAGATTCGGCAGCTTTGCCGGAAGCACCTTGGGCTCGTCGCGCGTCGCGTCATAGTTCGGCATCCAGTCCACGGTCTCCTTTTCGATGTCCGCCATCATTTCGTTCGCGATGGACGCGAGCTTGGCCTCCGTATAACGCATGGCCGCCGGCGGATCGCCGTCGACCGAGCCGAAGTTCCCCTGCCCGCGCACGAGCGGATAACGCATGGAAAAATCCTGCGCCATGCGCACCATCGTGTCGTAGATCGCCACGTCCCCGTGCGGATGATATTTCGCCATCGTTTCCCCGACGACGTTCGCGGACTTGCGGAACTTGGCGCTCGCCGTGAGCCCCGTATCCCACATCGCCCACAGCACGCGGCGGTGCACCGGCTTCATGCCGTCACGGACGTCCGGCAAGGCGCGCGCAACGATCACCGACATCGCGTAGTCGAGGTAGGATTCGCCAAGCTCTTTGGTTATTTCACGCGGTTCGATATCTGCCATAATGGTTGAAAATTATTGCTGGGGCTGAATTTGGTATTGCGACGGGGCGCTGAACATCCGACCGAGAGAACCCAATCCATCCTTGATGCGCGTCCATAAGCTCGGACCCGCAGGCGCAGGAACGGCCGCCGGGGCCGATGGCTGCCCGCCCGCCGGGGCCGAGACATCCGTCGCCCTCACCCCCGCACCGCCCATCACAATGCCGTTGAAATACGCAAGCCAGACGCCAACGACGATCGCCATGACGATGACCGCGGAAATGACGAGTACCTGCCGCTTGCGCGCCTCGCTCATCGCCTGCAGCTCTTCAAGAAATGATGGCATGGCAAGACCGTTAATTTTCCTTGAGGACAATGACGCGGCCTTTATCGGCGAGGATATCCTTCTGCTTGAAAACGAATTTTTCCATCTCTTCCCCTTTCTTGCCGGACGCCTTCAGAAAATCTGCCGGCGTTTTATAAAAGCTCGGGATGACGATGCGCGCCTCAAGCTGCTTCGCGATCTTCGCCGCCACCTCCGGCTCGAGGAAATGCCCGCCACCGGCCGGCAGAATGAGCACGTCGGGCTCCAAAAGCTCCTCCATAAGCGTCGCATCGAGCGGTTTTGAAAGGTGCCCGAGGAGCACGAATTTCATTCCCTCCCACTGGAGGGTGTAAACCGTTTTCAGGAACTTGTCCGTCGATTCCCCGGGAATGGGAAATCCGATGATCTCGATGCCTTTTTCCTCGTATTCTCCCGCAAACGGGATCACTACGTCATCGCCCTCGCCCGACCCGGGCTCGATATCCGTTGCCGTGAGCGTCTTCACGGTGACGTCCGCCTTGAGCCGGTTCGACTCGGGATTGAGCAATACGGAGGTATCGCCGCTTTGAAGCCGAAAGCAGCCGTTGCCGAAGTAATTGATGACCATATATGGCTTATTTTAACAGAAACAGCGGCAGATTTCCAGCGTTTTTTTCGCTCGATTTACCGGAGCGCAAACCTGCGCATACCCAAAAAAGGCCGCCTGATGCGGCGGGTGCTATAATGAATCAATGCACTGGCTCGCACGTCTCGTAATAATAGTGGGCGGCAACGCACTCGCGCTATGGATCGCGAACATGTACGTCCCGGGCTTCGTCCTCGCCGGCACCTGGCTTACGATCGCCATGATCGCGTTCGTCCTCGCCGTCCTCAACTTCCTTTTGAAGCCGCTCCTCACGCTCATTCTCGGCCCGATCATCGTGCTGACGCTGGGGCTCGGTGTCATCATCGTGAACGCGCTCATCCTCTGGCTGCTCCCGATTGTCGCGGATCACATTGACTTTCTGCGGGGAAGTATTAGTATACAAACCATTCCGGCGCTCTTCTTTGCCACCCTTATCGTGAGCGCCATCAATTTCGTCATTCATATCGCCCTGTAGCAATCATCCGTAACAATCCAATGGCCATCGCAATCATCCAGATCATCCTCGCCGTCGCCATCATCACCCTCATCCTCCTCCAGGAGCGGTCCTCCGGCATGTCGGGGCTTTTGGGCGCCGGCGACGCCGGCGGATATTACCAGGCGCGGCGCGGAATGGAGAAGATCGTCTTCTATGCGACGATCGTCCTCTCGGTGGCGTTCGTGGCGCTCGCGATCTATCAGCTGTACGCGCAGACGCATTAATCCTCCCTCCGCTCATCCCATTTCCATGTGGCTTAAGAAGATCTTTGCCGCGCTCACCAAAAAGGAACGCATCGTCTTCGTCATCGCGCTCATCGGCGCAGGCGCAAGCTTCGTGATCGTCATGGGCATGCTCATTGCGCAGGCGACGAAAGCGATTCCCATGGCCGGCGGCGCATACACCGAGGGGGTTCTTGGCCAGCCGGAATACGTGAACCCCGTGATCGCGACCTCGCAGACGGACCTCGCGCTCGTTAAGCTCATTTACAGCAGCCTCCCCGACCTTGCCTCAAGCATCACGCCGTCCCCCGACCTCAAGACGTGGGATGTGCGCCTCAAGCCCGACCTGCTCTGGCAGGACGGGCAGCAGCTCACCGCCGACGACGTCATCTTCACCGTGCAGTCCATCCAGAATCCGGACGCCAATTCCCCGCTCTATCAGGCGTGGCAAGGCGTGACCGTGAATCGCGTCAGCGAACTCGAAGTGACGTTCACGCTGTCGAGCCCTTATGCGTTCTTCGGGGACACGCTGGCGAACCTGTATATCCTGCCGAAGCACATCTTCGCCGACGCCCCGCCGGGCAACTGGCATCTTTCCAATTACAACCTGAAACCCGTCGGTTCGGGCTCGTACAAGTTCTCCTCGTACGACCAGACGCGCGACGGATTCATTACCTCGTACGATCTCACGGCATGGGACGGCACGAGCGGCCCCCATCCGCTGATCAAGCATTTCACCATGCAGTTCTTCAATGACGAGAATTCGCTCGTCCAGGCGTTCAATAACGGGGCGATCGGCGGCTTCGGGAACGCCACGCCGGAGGACATCGCCAAACTCACCCGCCCGGCCCGCACATTCACATGGCCGACGTCGGGATACTATGCGGTGTTCTTCAATAACAGCACGAATATCGCGCTCCAGGATCCCGCGGTGCGCGAAGCGCTCTCCGCCGCCGTCGACCGCAGCGCGCTCGTTCAAACGGCCCTCGGCGGCAACGGCGCGCCGGAGTACGGCCCTATACCGCCCGGAGCGGCATACTACGCCCCGATCGCGCCCGTCACCTCGTCGGCCCAGTTTGCGGAATCGCTTCTCGACAGGGCCGGATGGACAATGAGCTCCAGCTCGCCCTACCGGTCGAAAACGATCCGGGGCGTGACGATCCCCCTTGCCGTAAACCTCACAGTGCCGGAGATCGATTTTCTCGCGAAGACCGCAAGCTATCTCCAGACTGCGTGGCAAGCGATCGGCGTGCAGGTGAACGTCCTGCCCGACTCGGCGAACAACATCGTCCAAAACGACATTCCGAACCGCAATTATGAATCCCTCCTTTTCGGCAACGTGCTCGGACCGAGCTCCGATCTTTATTCCTTCTGGGATTCGTCGCAGGACTTCGCGCCCGGCCTGAATCTGGCGATCTATAGCAATCCGAAAGTGGACGCGCTGATCGAGCAGGCGCGACAGAACCCCATCGCAAGCTCCACCGCCGCAGAGCTCGCGACCGCCGCGCAGGACATCGCGAACGATTACCCGGCGATCTTCCTCTATTCCCCCGACTATACCTACGTCGCGAACAACGACCTCCGGGGCGTCTCGACCTCCACCATCCTCACCGATCCGTCGGACCGCGCGGGCGAAATCCCCTCCTGGTATCTGTATACCGCCCGGGTGCTGAAGTAGCGTTCATTGACTTTTTATTTCCTCCGGTATATGCTTTAATCACTAGGTTCGTTGCTCCATC
The DNA here is from genome assembly GCA_021817655.1 of bacterium. Classification (GTDB taxonomy): domain Bacteria; phylum Patescibacteriota; class Minisyncoccia; order UBA6257; family 2-01-FULL-56-20; genus JAKAGE01. Next base: position 1,699 of record JAKAGE010000027.1, on the reverse strand, counting down.
GGCGGGCTGGGATGGCGGAATTGGCAGACGCACTGGCTTCAGGTGCCAGCGATCGCAAGATCATAGGAGTTCGACTCTCCTTCCCAGCACATACATACCACTATCGACACCACCGATCGCACGAAAGCGAAAGTCCGTTCATGGCAGATTGCATATTCTGCAAAATCATCGCGAAGGAGATCCCGTCGCATGCCGTCTGGGAAAACGACCGATTTTTGGCGTTCCTCACGATCCGCCCGGTCAACCCGGGGCATCTTTTAATGATCCCGAAAGTCCACGCCGACAGTGTATTCGCCCTGCCTGCCGCGCGGTATCAAGAATTGTTCGAAGCGGCAAAGGCGTTGTCGGCGCCGCTGCAGCATGCGATGGGTTCGGCACGGGTCGGCATGGTGGTCGAGGGGTTCGGGGTGCCCCACGCCCACCTGCACCTTGTCCCGATCAACGGCCCGCGCGAACTCGATTCGACAAGAGAGCGGGACGCATCCCCGGGAGAGCTCGAAGCCGTCGCGAAAACGATCAGGAACGAGATCGAGAATGGGTCACACTAAATAAAATTAACCGTTAACAAATCAGATGATAAAGAAATCAGACAACACCAATCAGGCGCCGGCGTCCCCTAAGGACCGCCCGCATATCAAGCCCCCGGAGATCAGGACCCGGACGGCGGAAGGCGCCGGTCCGGACCGCGCACGGCCACGCCCGGCACGGGCCGGTGGCGGCCGACGCAGCGCGCCGGGACGGCGCACGCCCCCCGAATTCGTCCGGCCCCAGATCGGACTCGCGCCGGAAACGCGCGAAGAGAAGATCGCGCGGCGGGAATTCCGGCACGGGCCGGGATCGCCCTCGCGAAACGGCGAATCGCCGATCCTCCGCTCGAAAATGGGGCCCCGCCCTCAGGCCGCGCTCGCCCCGGGCGAAGCGCGCGAGAAACCGAATCCGGACGCCGTCCGCCTCATCCCGCTCGGCGGCCTCGAGGAGATCGGACGCAACTGCTCGTTCATCGAATACAAAAACGAGATCGTCGTGATCGACATGGGCCTCCAGTTCCCCGAAGAGGAGACGCCGGGCATCGACTACATCATCCCGAACGTCGAATATCTCGAGAAGAAGAAGCAGAACATCGCGGGCATCGTCCTCACCCACGGCCACTATGACCATATCGGCGCATTGCCGCACGTGCTCGCCCGCCTCGGCAATCCGCCGATCTATGCGACATCGATCACGAAAGCGATCATCGAGAAGCGCCAGGATGATTTCCCGAACGCCCCGAAGATGAACATCCAGATCGTGAAGAACGGCGACGAGATCAGGCTCTCTCCGAACGTCACCGCGCTCTTCTTCGGCGTGCCGCACACGATCCCGGAGACGACCGGCGTGATGCTCAAGACCCCGATCGGCAACATCGTACACTTCGCGGACTTCCGCCTGGATTACGATGACGAAGGCAATCCGCACGGGCTCGAGGAATTCGAGAAGCTCGGCAAAATGGGCGTACACACCTTCATGGTGGACTCCACCGCCGCCGAGCGCCCGGGACATTCCGTCTCGGAAAAGACCGTCGAGAAGAACCTTGAGGAGATCTTCCGCAAAGCGGAAGGCCGCATCGTCGTCGCCACGTTCGCCTCGCTCATCACGCGCATCGCGGAGATCATCAAGATCGCCGAGAAGCTCGGCCGCAAGGTCGCGCTGAACGGCTATT
>JAKAGE010000026.1 GCA_021817655.1 bacterium | reverse complement strand
CAATGATGCGGCACTCAGCTTCGAGCCGGATTCCAACGAGGCGCTCGGCCGCGGGCTGAAAGCCGGATTTCTCGGGCAGCTTCACTTCGAGATCATCTCGAGCCGCCTCGAGCGCGAATATAACCTGCATTTCCTCACGAGCTTTCCGTCCATTGCGTACCGCATCCGCGATAAGGGCCGCGAGTTCGTCATCAAGCAGCCGCAGGATTTTCCCGAGCATCCGGAGAAGGTCTGGGAGCCGCTCGTTGACCTCGAGATCCTTACGCCCCAGCAGTATCTTGCGCCGGTGCTCGCGATGCAGACGGTGTTCGATATGGAGATCGGGGAGGTCAAGAATATCGGGGACAACCTGCTCATCCGCGCGGTCATGCCGCTCCGAGAATTGATCCGCGATTTCGACGATCGGCTGAAATCGGTGTCCCAGGGCTATGCGTCGTTCACGTACGAGCTGGCGGGGGAGCGGGAGGCGGAGGTGGAGAAACTGGAGATCCTTGTGGTGAACGAGGTGGTGCCCGCGCTCACGCGCATCGTGCCGAAGAAGGACCTCGAGCGCGAGGGACGCCAGACGGTGGAGCGGCTGAAGACGCTTCTCCCGCAGGAGCAGTTTAGCCAGGCGCTCCAGGCGCGGACGCAAGGGCGCATCATCGCCCGCGAGACGATCGGCGCGATGAAGAAGGAGTTGGGGAATTTCGGCAAGAATGGCGGCGACCGGACGCGCAAAATGAAGCTCTGGCGCAAGCAGGCCGAAGGCAAAGCGCGCCTTCAGGAGAATGCCCGCGTCGATATCTCGCCCGAGGTGTTCCGGGAGATCCTCAAGAAGTAAGCCTATTTGCTATCATTAACCCATGCCTCCCCGCAGGGCCGCTCGTGGTGAAACTGGTAAACGCGATTGACCTGTAATCAAGTGGCCTTTTCTTCTGGCTTTGCGGGTTCAATTCCCGCCGAGCGCGCTTCGTCGTCCTTGCATAGATCGGCAATTTCCTGCTGTATCTGCCGTTGATAATTTACCAACCCTATGGTCATATCAGAGAACTCACTTCCCTTGAAATACTCGTCGGATTCTCTTTCCATCTCCGCCATTTTTTCTTCGCTCACAAAGAACGCATGATGCACGAAATCTTGCCGGAACTTCCGATTGAAATTGGTTAATTTTACGATCAGATCATTTTCTCCGGTAAATGCCTTTAACTTTCCAATGAGCGCTCCGAGAGGGATTCGTTCTATTGAATCCTCTGACGCATCTATAGCGGGAAATGGATTGGCTATCGCCTTTTGTTTCAATATCCCGCTTTTTATTCTCACCATACTGAGTACAGTCCGAATGGCATACTCAAGCATTTGGCCATCCACCATAATGGCCTCAATATGTAGTCCATTTTCACGAAGTTTTTTAAGGCGTGGATTTGCCCTTTGAATTCCTGATTTCATTCTATAGATATATGAATTTGCTTCGCGCAAAAGCGCATCAATTTTGGGGTCGTCGTGTAGGGATTCGTCCATATCCCCATTTTAACCTTTTTCGACATTAGGGTAATTAGGTATATAGTTCCCTTTCCTTATTACTTGCCTCAAATTCCGAATCTTCTTACACTAAAGTCATGAAGATCGCCGCCGTCGTCGCACTCTCGTTCTTCCTTGTCATCATCGGGTGGCAGGTGGTGTCTTTCGTACGGGAAGAGGGGCAGCTCGGCAGCCAGTTGGCGGATGTCCAGGCGAATCTCACGAAGGCGAAGGCGCAGGAGGCAAGCCTGCAGGAGGAAAACCAATATCTGTCGAATCCGCTCAATCTTGAAAAAGAACTTCGCGCGCGATTCAATTATAAAAAGCCGGGGGAACAGATGATCATCATCGTCCCATCCTCGGCATCATCGACCGTTGCCTCGACCACGAATTGATGCGGTCGGCAAAGGATAAATCCTTTTTTAGCTCACCACCACCCGGGCGATCGCGTAAATGCTCCGGAGCGAGTAATGGTCCGCGAACGGGATATTGTTCCCGTTCTGCACGTACGGGTCTTTCATGATGTAATTTCCGCGGCTTCCCGAAACGAGCACGACAAAGTGCGTGCCGCCGTAGGCGCGCAGGCCGACGATCACCGGATTGCCCGTGGCGAGGGTCGCGTCGATATAGGATGCCCTGCGCGTTGCCGTCACTCCGTCGACCGTGATCGTCGTAAGCAGATATGCCGGATAGTATGCGGCGAAGTTGTTCGGATTCGAGTTGATCGTGACGGGCGTCACGTTGCGGTAGCCGTAATGCGTCATGACCATTGCCATCGCGGTGACGAGACAGCCGTCGCTTGCGAGCGTGTACCGCGTGCCGTTCAGCGGAAGGCTGCCCCACGCGGCGTCACGCTGGCTGTAGTAGCATCCCCAGGAATCGCATTGCGTTTCATTCCCGAGGAGTTTCGATCCGCCGGCGTTCTGCGTGAACGCGGAGAAACTGTTGAGTTCCGCCTCCGCCGCGGCGAGCAACTGCTCATAGGTCGATTCCTGCGCGTTTGTTTGGACGAGGAGCTGGTTTTTTGATTGCACCGTCTGGACAAGGGACTGCTGCTGGGCGGTAAGGGACTGCTGCTGGGCCGCGAGCGTCACCTGCTGCTGCTGCGAAGCGGACTTCGAGCTCGCAAGGGAGGTTTCCTGGGATTTAAGGGTGAGCATCTTGTTCTGGATCGCTTCCTGCATCTGGAGCGTCGCGTTCACATCGTCCCACGCCTCTCCGAGCGTTTTTGATCCGAGGAGCTGCATGAGGAGCGGCTGGTTGTCCGATTTTTGAAGGATGCGGAGTTCGGCTCCCAGCGCCGCCTGTTCCGCCGCGATCGACTGTTCCGTGTCGGTGATGCTCGCGCCCAGCTCCTGGATCTGGAGCTGGGTCACGGCGATCTGCCGTTCCGTCGCGGCGACCTGTGTCTGTACTTTGTTTTTCTGGATGTTCAGCGCGTTGATCGCCGCCTGGAGCGTCTTTTTATTGGCGCCCACCTGCTGGAGTTCCTGCTGGTAGACGGCGATCTGCTGGTTCAGGGATGCGATCTGCTGGTTATTGTAGTCGATCTGCGCCTGGAGGGTGCTTGTCGATTGGGCCGTGGTCGTCGCACTCGTGGTCCCGATCCCTGCCGGGGTGGTTGTGGCGGCGGCGTATGCCACCGAAAGGCCCCGAAGGGCCATGGCCGTTGAGATTCCGATGGATATGAACGCGGCAACGATAAGCGTTGCCGATACCGCAAAAAATCGCTTCATGGTGTATCTCCTCTATTATACCGCTGTTTTGCGTCTGACCGAAGCAAGGGTAGGGCATCTGGCCATGCCTGTCAATACGCGATTGGCCCGGATAAATATGCAAAAAGTGAAACTTTTCGGGGGTCTCCTACGTAATACGGAATAGATCATTCAAAGAGAGGAAATTCGTTGGTTTGTTCATATGTCCACCACTACCGCTTCCATGAGGAGCGAAAACCACCACTTCCAAGGAGGAATTTTCTTTTGAAACTGTTCATTTTTCATTCGGAAGGGCAAAGTGCCAGAAACTGGATTTTTCGGGAGATTCGGCTGATGATCGCCGCAACAACGCTTGCGGTGACGGCAAGCGCCGGGACGCAATTGGTCTCAGCGGCGCCCCCGCCAAAGGCGGTTCCGGTTCCCCGGAAAGCGAAACCCCAGATCCATTACACAAGGGCAAGCTGGTATGGGACCGGGCTTTATTCCCGTCATCTTGCAAACGGAGAACGGTATCCCAGAATGGGGCTGTTCGCCGCCCATCGCACCTTGCCGATCGGTACCAGGATCAAGGTGACCAACCTTCGCAATGGGAAGAGCGTGATCGTCACGGTGCTCGACCGGGGACCGTATCATGATGAAGTTCATCGCGGACTCGATCTTTCTTTTGCGGCAGCACGATCCATCGGTATGCTCCAGCGGGGAGTGGTACCGGTCGCATGGGTCATCCAGGCATGACAACGAATCCTCTCTCTTTTGGCAGGCCTGTCGCTAACCAGCGGCAGGCTTTTTTTATTCACAGAGCGTCACCGGGGCCCCGATTTTGTCCTGAATGAAATTTTCGGCGTCATATATGCTGCCGATGTGATCGATAAGCCCGTCCTGGAACGCCATTTGCCCCTCCATGGACGAGCCGTCAGCGATGGCGGTGACGCTTGCCACGGTAAGATTCCGGTTGGCGGCGACCTGGTCGATGAAATTATGATAAGTGATGTTCAGGTCCCGCTGGAAAAGGGCGACTTCGGCCGGCGTGATCGGAGCGTCGGGATTGCCCATGTCTTTGTATTTTCCCGCAGTGAGGGGGATGAACTGCAGTCCGTTGTTCGTATCCTGCTGGGTCTGCTGGAGGTACGATTGCGTGACGCCGATGTCGGCAAGCGCCGAGTCCGCTGACGCGAAGATCGTCTGCGCGCCGGTCGCCGCCCAGTACGCCGCGGATGTTCCCTGGTCGGCGATAAATGCCACCGTTGGCTTTGGGGACCGCTTCAGCGCATCCGCGATCTCTTCGCCGGCGACCGGGTCGCCGCCCGGCGAGTCCACCTGGAAAAGGATCGCTTTGATGTTCGGGTTCGCATCGGCGGACTCGATCTCCTGGCGGATGGTTTCGGCGGCCGTCTGGTCGAGCGAGCCGTTTCCGCGCCCGCCTGCCGCCGCCCCGCTGTTTTCGTTCGGATAATAGACGACGGTTCCGTAGAGCTTGACTGCGGCGACGTTGCAGCTGGGCCCGGACGGCTGCTGGGCGCCCCACCAGGCGAGCGCGATTCCGCCGCCAATCACAAGTTCGATTGCGACGCAGGCGAAGATGACGACCACGAGGATGTCTTTTGCTTTTTGGAGCCGTGCGGGAGACATGATGATATCTACTATTATATGAGCAAATTATAAGATATTTTTGCCCCTGTTCATAACATGTGCAGGAACTGGGGAGAATCGGGGGTGATCATTCATTGACATTGCGGTAAGGGTTTGGTTCTATGGTGTTAGATTTCATTTCATGAATTTTTCATGATTTCGCCTATTTTGTGAAGGGCATTATATAAAGGCCGGAAGGTCAATAGACAGAAGCGGGGCTTATTCAATCCATATAACATTACTATGAAAAAATCATTATTGATCGGTTCGGGAGTGTTTTTGGTTCTCGGTTTTTCTCTGGCTGCTGCTGCACATGCATCGCTTGCGCCGTCGCCGGCGCCATGCGCGACGGTCGGCACGCCATTCGTGACGCTTACACAGCGCATCACCAACGATCCCGATTCGGGGAATCACGGCAATTGGGCGACGGATGCATTTACGGAACAGGTGAATGTTTGGGTAGGGACGGACGGGAAGACATATTGCGCAAATGCGAATACCGCCGACGGGACATTCGTTACCACCGGTCCGAATTCCCCGGAAAAGGGGACACCTCTTGCGGCGGGAATCACGGGAACGTTCACGGGCGGAGAGAATTATACGATCCCGTCGTCGGTGGCGCTTTCGCCCGATTACAGTACGTCCACGCCGAAGTCGGTTGCTTTGCCTGACAGTTCCACTGCGGGATTTTCTTGGTGGGTGAACAACGTCTTTCCGAGCATTGCGACGAGCAGCGGGGCGGATTATACCAATACCTATTCTCTTACCTATGTGACGTCTCATGACGGAACATGGACGGATGCGGATCCCGCCTCCGGCGGCGATGTAGGCGACATCGGTCCCGTTGTCGACATGAACACAGGCACGGGGTATTCGACTATTCAGGAGGCGGTGGATGCGGCATCGGCGGGCGATACGATCGCGGTTTCGGCGGGGACCTATCCGGAGACCGTCTCGATCGCGAAACCGCTGGTTCTTGACGGCGCGCAGATGGGCGTCGCCGGCGGGAACGCGAGCGGCACGCCGCGTTCCGGTCCGGAATCCATCGTGAATGCCATGAATATTGCGGCAAGCAATGTTGTGATAAATGGCTTCTCGTTCGTGAACCCGGGTGTCCAGGTGAACATCGCTTCGCCCGCGATTCTTTCCGGAGTGGCGGTCGAGAATAATATTTTCTCAGGCTATGCGGGCGTCGGCATGCCGACCGATCTGGCGGGAAATCTCGTCGTTGAAGGAAATCTATTCCATGATCCCGCGCCGAATTCGGAACCGATGCAGATTAAATCGGACGGGACAACGGGCGGCTGCACCGGCACCGAGGTGGTGGACAACATATTTTCCGCCGCCGCCAATAATAATGGCGCGGACATCAATTTTTCCTGTACGGGGAGCGATTCGTCCGATGTGACTGTCAGCGGGAATGTCGATAACGGCAATACCAATGGATCGAGCTTCGTCGCATTCTCCGGCGTGAGCGGCGGCATTGCCGTAAACCATAATCATGCGACCGGCATCAGCGGTTCGGCGGTCTTCTTCTTTGGCGATGTTTCGGGCGATGCGAACATCACCGACAATACCATCACCGGTGGCGGGTCGAGCGCGATCAGCATCCATGGCAACGATGCATATGGTACGCCCGGCGCCCCGAATTCGGGGTCGTTCATGATCGCCGATAACGACCTCTCCGGCAACATGCGCGGGGTCTATCTCGGCGATGACGGCGGCGCGTTCACTCCGGCTGCGAGTGTTACGATCTTGGGAAATGATTTTGCGAGCGATACCGTTGCGGGCGTGGAGAATTCATCGACGGTGCTCACCGCCGCCGATGTGAATGCGACCGGCAATTGGTGGGGCGCCATGAACGGACCGCTCGATACGGTTTCCGGCGACGGAAGCACGCCGGACACGAATGCGAGCGGCACCGGATCGCCGGTGGCGGGGGCGGTGAAGTATTCCGGGTGGTGCGTGAACGCATCGTGCCTCCCTCCTTCGCTCACCATCACTGCGCCGGCAGCGGACGGTGATTACGTCACGAGCACGTACGATTTTACGGCATCATATCTGAATGGCGTGACTAATAGCTTCAATTGGGCAATCCGTGCCGGAGCGGGATGCAGCACCGGAACGGTGGCGGGCGACGTCGATGGCTTTAATGGCTCGAGCACGTTCTCCGGCGGCACATTCCACGCAGTGCTTGATACGACCAGGTGGATGAACGGGGAGTATTGCTTTGTCATCAACGATATGAACGGCCTGCGCGCGACGCGGCTCTTCGCTGTTTCGAACGGAGGACCGTCGGTGCCGACCTTGCTCTGGCCGGTGAACGGCGATATCGAGCCGACCAATGACTTCTATTTCAAGTGGAGTCCTTCGACGGAAACGCCGTCGAGCACGATCACCTATGAGTTCCATTCCTCGCAGGATCCCGCCGAGACGAACGGGGTGTTGACGACGGGGCTGTGGACGTCGCCGGTGCTCGCTACGTCGTCCATTCATTCGACCGGAGCGCCGGACGGAGCATGGTATTGGCAGGTGCGAGCGATCGACGCGGCAGGGAATATGAGCGCCTGGAGCCCCATCTGGACGATGACGATCGATACTGTTCCGCCGCCGGCCCTTGCGGCATGTCCCGTCGGCACCGGTGCGTCGCTCGTTGAGGCCGACGCCGTGAATTCGGCGTCATATGCCCCTACGGTCGGCGCGAATGCCCTTATGGCCGGAAAGACCTATCTTCTGGTGGCGTCAGGGACGTGGAAAAACGCGAATCTTAATGTCGCGGATCCGGCATACGCGAGCGTCGACGATTGGACGACCTTTATGCGCGGCTATGATATCCCGCCCTATTATGAGGGGTCCAACGACCTTGAGCTGCAGGTGGATAACGCATTCGTGAACTGGGGCCCGTATCAGCCGTCGCACGAATATGCCTATCGGTATGTCGGCGCCGGCAATCCGGTCAGTTTCCGGGTGTTCGACGGCGACGCCAATGCTTCGTCGGCGGCCCCGACCGCTTCATGGTATGGCGATAACGCCGGGACGCTGAATGTGGACGTGTATGCCTGCAATGCGCCGGTTTACGTGACGACCGATGCGGCGACGAACGTGACCGCGACCGATGCGGTTTTGAACGGCACGAACGGGAATTACGCCGCGGCGCATCATTCGTTCTGGGTGTCGACGTCGACATTCAGCACGTCGACGCCGACCATTCCGGCGGGCGTGTATTCTTCGCCCGATCTTGGCACGATCGCGTCAGGAACACCATTCGCCTTTTCGCTGTCGTCGCTTGCGATGAACGCCGTCGTGCATGGCCAGGTGACGGGAACCATGCCGGCGGTCCAGCCGGATACCACGTATTACTATGTGGCGTGGTCCTATGTGAACGGCGCGTGGCATTCCGGCGCGATGCAACGCGTTACCACGGCATCAAATTACGTGACGACCGATGCGGCGACGGATGTCGGTGCGTATGAGGCGACCGTGAACGGGACGAACGGATCGTTCGGCGCGGAGGATACTTCCTTCTGGTGGGGAACGACGCCCGCAGGACCGTTCGATGCCGGCAAGAATGCCACGGAATTTCCCGCGACCGGCTGGAAGCATGATGGCGGCCTGGGAGCGAAATCGGCGGGCGGCGCGTTTAGCGAAGCGCTTACCGGTCTTACGCCGAATACCACGTACTACTTTGTTGCATGGTCAGAGGTCGGCGGAGAATGGTATCCGGGCGATACCCTCACCTTTGCGACGCCGGCGCCTGGAAGCGATGCTTCGCTTTCTGCGCTCGGGGTTTCGAACGGGATGCTTTCGCCGTCGTTCGATTCGGGAACGCTTGCATACACTGACGCCCTGCCGTACGCGACAACGCTCGTGCCGACGGTTGCGGCAACGACGACCGATCCGAACGCGACGATGATCATTGCGCCGGCAACGGGTTTGCCTGGCACGTCGACCGTCGCGGTGACGGCGCAGGACGGCGTTACAAAAATGGACTATACGGTCGCGTTCACGCTTCTCCCGTCGACCTCCAGCACGCTGAACGTGATCGTGCCGGTGAATAACGGCGAGGGCGGTTCGGCAACCTCGTCCGACTTTACCGTCACCCTCCACGCGACCGGCGCGAGCACGAGCTCGTTCCCGGGGAGCGCGCGCGGGACCGCGGTGACGATGGATCCGAATACGTTCTACAGCGTCGACGTATCCGGACCTTCGGATTATGAGCAGGGGATCAGCGGCAATTGCTACAGCGAAAGCGGCATTCCGCCGGGCGGTTCGGCGACGTGTACGGTCACGGAAACATACACGCAGGAGAATGAGGATTTCGTTCTCGGACCGAGAGTTATTGTGAGCGGCGGTCCGAGTGCCGGGGGTACCGGCGGGAACGGGGAGGGCGGCGGTGGCGGAGAAGTGCTGGGCGCAAGTGTGAGCGGCAACGGCGCCCTTCAGGCGGAGCTCCAGGCCCTCATGCAGAAATATCTCTCGCTCCTCGAGCAATATCTTGCGCTTCTCCAGCAGCCGCATCGCTAACGGCTGCCGGCAGCGGAACGTGCCGTGCGGATCGGCCGGTCATAACGGTCCGGCCGATTTCGTTTGTATGTCGGTATCCGTGTCGGCTACAATTATGAGAATGATATGAAAAAGATCGTCGCCAGCTTCATTGTCCGCGCGCTCTTTCCCGTATCCCTGCTTTTTTACGTGTATCTCGCCGGCCGGCATCCGTTGCCGGTCCTTTACGCGGGATTCCTCGCCCTTACGATCGCGCTGTGGCCGACGGTGGTGAATGTGACAACGCGCATCGCGCACGCGCAATTCGATGTGGGGATGTCGATGCTTCTCACGATCTATATCCTCCTTTTCGTGCATTCGGTCTCTATTGCCGCGATCTTCGTGCTCCTCATGATCTCCGGAGACCTCTTTAAGGATATCGTCCTCTATAACGTGAAGCAGTCGCTTGCGAAGATCACGGTGTACCTTCCGCATACGGGATTCGTCAAGGCGCCGGATGGCGCCGTGCAGGAGGTGGATATCGCCGACATCACGCAGGGCGACATTGTTGCCGTCCGGCCTGGCGGACGGGCCCCCGCGGACGGGGCGCTGCTTTCGGAGGAAGCCCTGCTCGACGAATCGGTGATCACCGGCGAATCACGGCCGATCGCAGTCGAAAAGAACGGCGACGTGCCGGCGGGCGCCGTGAATGCCGGGGATTACTTTGAGATGCGCGCGGTGCGGGTGGGGGAGAATTCCACGGTGGCGCAGATCCGCAGGATCGCGGAGGATGCCGGCAAGGAGAAGACGCCCATCACGCGGTTCATCGACCGATACGCAAAATACACTTCCGTCGCGGTTGCCGTCCTTGTCGTTGTGCTTTATGCCATGACCGGCGATCTCTTCCGCGCCCTCGGGCTCTGGATCGCAATGGTGCCCATCGTGTTCGCCATCATCGGGCCGGTTGCGGTGAGCATCGGCGTCAGCACGGCGGCGCGCATCGGGATCCTCGTAAAGAAGGCGGAGACCATCGAGGACCTGACGAAGATCCGGCATATCGTTTTCGACAAGACGGGAACGCTCACCGTCGGCCTGCCATCGGTCCGCGATATCCTTGTTGCGCCGGGCGCGGGCGCCACCGATGCCGCCATTCTTGCGCTTGCGGGAGGGATGGAAAAGCGGTCCGAGCA